>VEOY01000186.1 GCA_012026685.1 Nitrospirota bacterium | reverse complement strand
TTCAGCGGATTCTTGATCTCATGGGCAATGCTCGTTGCGAACTGGCCGATGCCCGCGAGATGCTCGGCCTTCCTGAGCTTTTCTTCGAGGTCCCGCTGTTCCCTGAGCCGTTCGACCATGTGGTTGAAGCTCTGGGCAAGATTGCCGATCTCGTCCTTCCTGTCGGTGTTCAGTTCGTGGTCAAGGTTGCCGGAAGCGACGCTCTCCGCGACGGCAACGACCTCCTCGATCGGTTTGGTATAGCTCTTGGCGAGATATACGGTCAGCAGCATACCGATACCGAACACCAGGGCCGCGGCGAGAATTCTCTGGAGCATGCGCTTTCTCATGAATACGGAGAAATCCTCCGTGTTTATGGTGAGATGGATGTATCCGAAATGCTTTTCTCCGGCAACGACCGGTATGATGACATTGTATGCGAGGCCTTCGTCCGTGACCGGCTCCCCGAGTTCCGCCTTGAAGATGAGCTCCCTGCGTTTGGTCGAGAGGCCTTTGCCGATCTTTCCGGGGTCTGAGCTCGAAATGATCTTATCGGAATTATTGCTGATGATCGAGATCTCCTTGACCCCCCGTGTGTTCAGTTTTTTCATGTAGCCCTGGAGCCGCTTCTCGTCGGTTGCGCCGATGCTGGTCACCTCTTCGACGCCGACCTGGATGGCCTTCGACAGTTCCGCGGTCTGGTTTTCGAACTCCCGGTACATAGCCTTTTCGGTTTCGAAATACAGGAGAAAATACACGGTCATGAGGCTGAGGCTGAGCAGCAGCATCATGGCGACGAGCTTCTGGTTAAGGGAGAGTTTCAGGAAGTATTCCCGAACGCCCCTGGTGATGATATCCATAGCCGTATTGTTAAGGTTTTTTTGCCGCTCTGTCAATGCGTCCTTCTCCGAGATGCAAACACCTCCTCAGGGTATTAAACCCCGAGGAGGTGTTTGCATGTATGAAAGGAAGTGGTGATTAGTAGCCGCTTGCCTTCTTCTTCGCAGGGGCCTCAGGCTTCTTCTCTTCAGCCTTCGGAGCTGCTGCAGGCTTCTTCTCTTCAGCCTTCTTCTCCTCAGCCTTTGCAGGCTCAGCCTTCTCGCCTTTCTTGGCCTTCTTGGCCTTCTTGGCAGGCTTCTTCTCTTCAGCCTTCTTCTCCTCAGCCTTTGCAGGCTCGGCCTTCTTCTCCTCCATCTTCTTGGTGTCTGCAGGAGCTGCTGCCTTCGGAGCATCAGCTGCGAATGCTGCTGTCACAACGAATGCGAACATAAGCACAACGATCAGAGCTAATACTTTCTTCATCAGGGTCACCTCCTTTCGTATAGAGAATAGGGATTATATACTGCATGTCCAGATACCAAACAGTGTGCCAAGGAAAAATACAATAAAATCGGTGTTCCTTGCAAGAAGAAATTTCTTTTTTCGGGAAAGCTGTCCTTTTCTGGGAAATGGCCGTTACGAGAGAAGACCGAGTTCGTCCGCGTATTGCCCGAAAAGGGCAAGACCTTTCCGGTGTTCATCGGTCAGGTCGTAGGATATGCCCTTCCAGTAGGCTATGAGATCATCGGTCGAGATCATGTCCCTGAGCGGCCATGCCTCTGCGATCTCCCTGAGGCGTGACCGGGACCGTTCCCTGGCCATGTCGAGATCGGCAATGAATGCCGCGAGGGCTTCGGTGGCTGCAGCTGCGCATTCTTTCCGCACGATCCAGAGAGCGTAGGTAAAGGGAAGCCCGGTATGCTGCTTCCATATGCTGCCGAGATCGTAGACATGCAGGTCGGGCCACTTGCCCGATTGGCCGATCGCGTCGTCTCCGATGAGCATGTATGCCGGGTATGACCGGAGCGCGTCTGCGATGGGGGCCGCGGATGAGACAAACGTGCATGACACCTTGTAGAACTTCCTGCAGATGATCTTGACCAGGGCAGCGGAAGTCTCGGACTGGGATGATGTCAGTATGGTCTTCCCGTCCAGCGCCTCCAATGGCATCCTGCTGAACAGGAAGATGCTCCGGATCGGCCCGTCAGCACTTATGGAATGGTTCCTGATAATATCATACCGGTCCGGGTGACGCAGATGCTCGATCGATGAGGAAGGGCTGATATCGATGCGGCCCTCCCGGAGCTCACGGTTGAGTTCCGAGGGCACGCCTTCAATGATGTCGCAGCGCGAACGTATGCCCTGCTTCTCCATCATATAGAAGATGGGGAAGAGATTGGCATACGGGATCCTTCCTACTCTCAGCTTATTGCCGGTCAACGGCCACACCTGGATTTCCCTACACTGACGCTGTTCACTGAAACTGCAGTCACCCCTTTACCACTCCCATCGGCCTGAGCCGCGCCACCTTTTTCGAGATGCCCGCTTTATGCACTACCTCAACGACGTTCGAGATGTCCTTGTAGGCCTCTGACATTTCCTCTGCCAGGGTTTCCCTTCCTGCGGATCTCACGATGATCCCTTTGTCGGCCATTTCCCGCCAGATCGCGCGGCCCTTTGCCCTGCGGATAGCCTGATGCCGCGACATGACCCTTCCCGCGCCGTGGCAGGTCGACCCGAAGGTCTCATCCATGGCTTTTTGCGTGCCGAGAAGCAGGTACGATGCCCTGCCCATATCGCCGGGGATGAGGACCGGCTGCCCGAGTTCCCGGTATGCATCGGGCAGCTCCGGATGGCCGGGAGGGAACGCCCGCGTGGCGCCTTTCCGGTGCACGACGAGCTTCCGTTTCTGACCGTCCACCGTATGCTCCTCGACCTTTGCGATGTTATGAGCAACGTCGTAGATAAGGTCCATGCCGAGTTCCCCGGGCGACGCATGCAGCTCTTTCATGAAAGCCTCCCGCGTCCAGTGCATGATGCACTGACGGTTCGCCCACGCATAATTCGCAGCAGCGCGCATCGCCCCAAGGTAATCCCGCGCCTCCGGACTCTGAAAAGGGGCGCAGGCCAGCTCCCTGTCATAGAGCGTGATATGGTATTTTTTCACGGCACGCTCCATCACTTCGAGAAAGTCGGTGCAGACCTGGTGGCCGAAGCCGCGCGAGCCGGTGTGGATCATCACGGTCACCTGCCCTTCATAAAGACCGAGGACGCCTGCGGCCTGCTCATCATAGATCTCATCAATATACTGTATCTCCAGAAAATGATTGCCTGAACCGAGCGTGCCCTGCTGGGCTCTCCCTCGTTCATAGGCCTTGCTGCTGATGAGCGAGGGATCAGCGCCGTCAATGCTGCCGGACGACTCTGTATGCCGGAGGTCGGATGCATTGCCGTATCCGTTTTCTACAGCCCACCGGGCGCCTTTGAGCAGGATCTTCTTTTCATCTTCAGGGCCGAGGCGTATCTTTCCCTTTGAACCCACTCCGGAGGGCACCTCCCGGTAAAGGACCTCCACGAGGTCCCTGATCCTCGGGAGCACGTCCTGTTTCATCAGGTTGCTCCTGAGGAGGCGCACGCCTCAGTTTATATCGTAGCCGACCCCGCCGGGTGAAATGATGCCCTCACTCAGGTCAAAGGCCGCGACGCCGCCGATCGGGAATCCGTAGCCGGTATGGATGTCCGGCATGGCTATGGAAGCCTTGACGATCCCCGGCAGTGTCGCAACATTGGCCACCTGCTCTATGGCAGAGGATTCGAGGTCCTTCTCAAGCGTTCTGTCCACATAGATCGTGCCCTTGACCAGCATGCCCTGCTTGTAACCCGCGGGCACCTCGAGCCGGGTATCATCGCGTCGTATCAGTTGTTCGGGGGACATGGTGTGTGCCTCCTTCTGTTGCCCTGGATAATGAACATATGCATATGATACCCCCTCATGACCCTCTATGCAACGGCTGTGCGTCGGCCTTTCTATATATCAAATACGACCTCGGCCTCCCAGTGGTCGTCCTTTTTATGGATTGAGAGGCGATGGTAGGTCGCCGCCTTGACCAGCAGCTTCTGCTCATGTTTCGCGGGGTCGAACTCCTCCCCGGAAAGCGTTGCCGAGACCCCGATATCGGTAAGGTCTCCGATGGCGATCTTCTTTCCGACAAAACCGTACGCGTCAAACCGGAAGATGAGTTCGTTCAGCCACGCGACAAGAAGGCCTTCCAGAGTCTCGCTGTGCACGGATACATCGATCCGCCCTGTTTCCGCAACCCCGCTCAGGTCTGTAACGAGGCTGTACATGCCGGCCGCGGCATTTGCGAAAAGTTCCGGCAGATCGCGGCCAAAGGCGCGGATGCCTGCATCACCCGATATGTCAATGGTCTCGAACTGCTTCATCATTCCGTCAGATGCGGGGGCACGCGGTTCGCAGGAGGTCCCGGACAGGGGGATGCGTAAGCCGTGACCGTTATCCTCTTATCTTCGATGCCATCTGGAGAAGCTGAAGGCATTCGGCGCATTTACCTTCCGCAGAGATAGTGCTGTAATGTCGTTCAATGGCCTTCTTCATGTCTTTCTTGTCCCACGAACAGATGGGTATGTTCATTTTCATCGATGTGAGCTCGATCACCCGGTCCTGGAGTTCCTGAATACGCTGGTCCTGTATCTTTTCGGCCCGTCTGAGTTCTGTCATGTCCTGCCCCAAGCTCAGGGTCCCGATGATCCCTTCCGTGTCGTCCCTCAGCACCGTGTTGTGCCATCCGATGATCTTCTCCCGTCCGTCTTTGGTCAGGACCACATTATCGAAATATTCGGCAAGCTCGGCTTCTCCGTGCATCAATTTGCGAAAGACACTTCTTATGTCGTCCCGAACCCTCTCCGGGATAAAGGTGTCAAACCAGTTCTTTCCGATGACATCTGCTTTTTCATACCCCAGGATCCTGCAGCCTTTGCTGTTGATATAGGTGACATTCTGGCGGGAATCGATGACCACGATAATGCCCCCCACAAGATCGAGGAGCTGCGCGATGTCCAGAGCGCTTGTCATTATGGCATTCTCCTTATGAGGCGCAGTAGTTAGTATTCTATCAGATGTCTGAAGATGAGGCTATCGGGGGTCTGTCGCGGCTTTTCCGGACGCAGAGCGGCCTTAGCGGAACCGCAGTGGGAGTCGAAGCAAGCTGAAGCAGTCGTGTCTATACGGAGAGAAAACGACCGGGGACACGCCTGATCAGTCGAACAGCGCTTTTACAAAGTCCTGCGGCTCGAAGTCCTGCAGGTCGTCAACGCCTTCTCCTACGCCGATAAGCTTGACCGGGATGTTGAGTTCCTTCTTGATGGCAAAGACAATGCCGCCTTTTGCCGTGCCGTCGAGCTTGGTCAGGGCAATGGCGGTGACGCCCACTGCTTCATTGAAGATCTGGGCCTGCTTGAGCGCGTTCTGGCCGTTTGTGGCATCGACGACCAGCAGCACCTCATGGGGTGCCCCGGGCATGGCCTTGCCGCAGACACGTTTCACCTTTTTCAGTTCCTCCATGAGAGGACTTTTCGTATGGAGGCGTCCCGCAGTATCGATGATGACAATATCGACGTCCCGTGCCCGCGCTGCCTCGATCGCATCGAACACCACTGCCGAGGGGTCTGAACCGCTCTGGTGCTTGACGACCTGGGCCTGCGCCCGATTTCCCCAGATCTCGAGCTGTTCTATGGCAGCAGCCCGGAACGTATCCCCTGCGGCAAGGAGCACGGAATGTCCCTGGTCCCTGAACCTGCTGGCGAGCTTTCCGATCGTTGTGGTCTTGCCGACGCCGTTGACGCCCACGGCAAGTATCACAAAGGGTCTTTCACCGTACGGCACGAGCTTCTGCCCGGACCCGAGCATGGCGGACAGCTCGCCTTTCAGAAATTCCTTTACCGGGCCGGAGCCGCCGAGTTCCCCCTTTTTTGCCTTTTCTCTCAGATGTTCAACGACCTCAGAGGCGCTGACAGCGCCGATATCGGCAAGGATCAGGGTCTCTTCGAGCTCTTCAAGGGTTTCGCTGTCTATGGCTTTTCCCTGAAAGATCGATTCAACTTTCTCGACAAAGCCCTGTTTGGTTTTGGTAAGGCCCTGCTTGAGCCGGTCAAAAAATCCCATGGATCACCTCTGTGAGAGATATGCAGACTGAATAGGATACCAGCATCATGACGCTCTTGACAATGCAGCGGGGAATGCACGACCGTCCCGGGCCAGCCTGCAATGCCGGGCCGGCGGCGGAACGTCTCAATGCCGATGTCCGGCGTGATATGTGATACCATAACAGGCATGGAATATACCGTCCTGAAATCGCTGGTGGTCATCTTTGGCGCGTCCGCGTTCGTGGTGTTCATCCTCCAGCGGCTGAAGGTGCCTTCGATCGTCGGCTTTCTGATATCCGGCGTGATCATCGGCCCGCACGGCATCGGTCTGATCAGGGACACGCACGCTGTTGAGGTGATGGCTGAGGTGGGCGTCATCCTCCTTCTCTTTACCATAGGCATCGAATTTTCCCTGGCAAGGCTTGCCCGCATACGAAAGTCCGTCATCGCCGGGGGAGGGCTCCAGATGGCCCTCACGACGGCCTTCATGGCTGCTGCAGGCGCTCTTGTCGCAGTAAAGCCCGGAGATGCCCTCTTCTTCGGGTTCCTGATTGCGCTCAGCAGCACGGCGATCGTGCTGAAGCTCCTGGCCGAAAAGGGAGAGACCGACTCGCCGCATGGCCGCGTGATGGTAGGCATCCTCATCTTCCAGGACCTCTGCATTGTCCCCCTTATGCTCCTTATCCCGGTGCTTTCCGGCGGGAACGTAATGGCAACGGATATCGCGATGAAAATGGGGATGGCGGTCCTGATCATTTCTGTCGTGCTCGTCAGCGCTCGATGGCTTGTGCCCGGCCTGTTGCACCAGGTGGTACATACGAGGAGCAGGGAGCTGTTCATCATCACGATCATCATGCTCTGTATGGGCACCGCGCTCCTGACCGCGCGGTTCGGGCTCTCCCTTGCCCTCGGGGCATTTCTTGCCGGCCTGGTCATATCGGAGTCGGAATACGCGCATCAGGCGACAACGGACATCCTGCCGTTCAAAGACAGTTTTATCGGGCTGTTCTTTGTTTCCGTCGGAATGCTCATGGACATCGGCTATACAGCGGCCAACTGGCAGAAGGTCACTGCGGCCGTCGCGGCGAGCTTCACGCTGAAGATCATCACCGGGACCGCTGCTCCCCTGCTCATCGGCACACCGCTGAGAGCCTCCATTCATGCGGGTCTCGGACTGGCACAGACCGGGGAATTTTCTTTCGTGCTTGCAGAGGCTGGCAGGGCATCAGCACTGATCTCGAACGACCTGTACCAGGTATTTCTTTCGTCATCGGTCCTCACGATGACAGCGACCCCCTTTGTTCTGAAGGCGGCTCCTTCCCTGTCGGCATGGGTCACCGCACGGCGTTTACTGAAAAAAATGAACAGAATGCCGAGAAGGGCCGGCTCAGCGGGATTTTCCCGGAAGAAGCAGGACCATGTGATCATCATCGGTTTTGGGCTTAACGGGAGGAACCTGGTGAAGG
The DNA here is from genome assembly GCA_012026685.1 of Nitrospirota bacterium. GTDB lineage: Bacteria > Nitrospirota > Thermodesulfovibrionia > Thermodesulfovibrionales > UBA6898 > UBA6898. The sequence goes on along the minus strand of VEOY01000186.1, from coordinate 6,634 downwards.
TCCTGAAAGAAAGCGAGATCCCGTACGCGGTGCTGGAGATGAACAGCGATACCGTGCAGGAGATGAAGAAAAAAGGCGAACCGATCTATTATGGCGACGGAACAAGTCCGGAGATCCTGGAGAAGCTCCATATCAGGAACGCGAGACTCCTGGTCGTTGCCATATCGGACCCAGCGTCTACACGGAGGATCGTCTCTGTCGCGAGACATGAGAACCCGGATATTCACATCATCGTGCGCACGAGGTACCTGGCTGAAGTTGAGGACCTCGTAGCCCTGGGGGCCGATGAGGTGATCCCCGAGGAGTTCGAGACCTCCATCGAGATCTTTGCTCGGGTGCTGGACCGGTACCATTTTCCCCGGAATGTCATTATGGACATGGTCGAACGGATACGGAGCAACAGCTATACGGCGCTGCGAAGCATTGACCTTCCGAAGCATCGCCTTTTTGTGCAGGATACGCTGGTGCCGGAGATAGAGATGGACGGCATAAAGGTGCAGGAGTCCTCGCCGCTTGCGGGCAGGAGCATTGCGGAGCTCGGAATACGGAAGAAGACAGGCGTGACCGTCATCGCAGTACGGAGAGGGGAGGCCGTCATCCCTAACCCTGACCCTGATTTCCGGCTGCAGGCAGGCGACATTGTTCTGTTCACCGGCAGCATGAAGAATATGGACAGGGCGACGGCAAACTTTGCAGGGAGGTCGAAAACTCATGAAGGATAGAGCCATCTGTCCCCTGCCGGCAGGCATTCGATGAACTATTATCAGTTCATGGTCCCGCGGCTGAACGGACTGGAGATCCGGGAGCGGTTCTCCCATTACCGGGCGCTGGTGCGGAAGGGCGTGGCCGGGTTTATCGTTTTTGGCGGAGAGCTTGAAACGGTCAGGACGTATATACGGAAGCTTCAGGACGAGGCAGAGATCCCCCTGATCATCTCGGCCGATCTTGAACGGGGCCTTGGACAGCAGCTGACCGGCGGGACGCATTTCCCGCCTGCCATGGCACTGGCAGCGGCGTATAAGAACCGGCAAAGGGCAAAGGACAAGGGGCTGAAGGGGCATAGCAGCAGAGACCTTGCGTTCATTCGGAGATCCTTTGAGGCAGTGGCCGAGGAGGCCGGGTTTGCGGGGATCAACACGATCTTTGCCCCGGTGCTTGACATCAACACGAACCCGAAGAACCCGATCATAGCCGCGCGGGCATTTGGTGAGGAACCCGGAATCGTTTCGCTGTTCGGGACAGAGATGATCCGGACCTTCCAGAAGAACAATATTGCGGCGTGCGGCAAGCATTTCCCCGGCCATGGCGATACAGCAGTCGATTCGCATATCCGGCTCCCTGTGCTGAAACAGGATATGAGCAGGCTGCGGCGGTATGAGCTGAGGCCGTTCCTGGCAGCTATCAAGGCAGGGGTGAAGATGATCATGCTCGGCCACCTGAGCGTGCCCGCGATCGATCCGTCAGGTGTCCCGGTATCTCTTTCGGGTGAGGCGGTTCATTTCCTCCGCCGGGAGATGGCGTTCGACGGCATTCTGATAACCGATGCGCTGAACATGGGCGGCATAGGACGTTATTCCGAGCAGGAGGCAGCCAGACGGTCGCTTCTGGCCGGTGTCGATATTCTCCTGCATCCTTCGGCCCCTGACCTGCTGGCCGGCTATCTGGCAAAGGACCATGCGCCTTGTGCTCCTGACAGACTGTTGCGCTTCAGGCAGGGGCAGATGACGGCAGGGAAACAGCAGGCTCCTCTGTTCGACCGGCATAGGAGGCTCGCAAGGCAGCTTATCGAGGACTCTATGTCAATCGCCGGACAGTGCCTGATCGACCGCGCACCTCTGGTCGTCATACTTCAGGACGATCACGGAGAGAAGGGCGGGGCATTCATACGTGCTATGGAAAAATGGTTTCCGGGCACGCGGACCCTCAGGATCGGGCCGGAGTCCCGCCGGCCGGCTCTTCGCAAGGGGCCCCGGGAGATTATGATCGCCGCCATATTTTCAGAGACAAAGGCGTGGAAGGGCGGAGCAGGTGGATGGCTGCGACGCCAGACCAGCGCGCTGAAGCCGTATGCGGACCTGGTCGTTTCATTCGGAAGCCCGTATCTGCTCGACGATCTCGGAAAGACCCCGCGGCTTTGTGCGTTCTGGGATCATGACCAGGCACAGGAGGCGGCAGTGAGCGCGCTGAAAAGGCATTTTACTTGAGGTCCGGTCGTCGCACATCCTGACCCCGACCTGATCCAGCGGGATATTCACGAGAGCGGCATCACGAATAATCCAGTTATTCACAGCTGAATATAACAAGACCGGGCATAGTATTCTTGCTCATTAAAGGTCTTCGACCTCCGAGGATTTTTACGTTGCCTGCTGTGGTAATATCGTCCAAATAAAACCGCTCAGATACCATATCCGGCGCTATGCGAAAGAATTCATGAATAATGAGGGGGAAGTCGTACCGCCGGTTGTTCGCCGTGCGTTTCTTCCACCGTTTTCGACGTTTATGGTATAGTTGTAAGCAAAATTGTGGGCGTGCTGAGGCCGGAAACGATGGTCATGATCTGCGTCTCCATACGGCCCGGAACAGAAAAAAGACATGCGCCAATGCTGACCTCGGGGAGGACGTAACATGAAAAAAAGTATTTTCTCTATGATAGGTGCCTTTATGCTGATCGCCTCGGTCAGCTTTGCTGCCGATGACCCTCTGGAAACGCTGAAGGGCCAGACGCTGCAGTTCTTCACACCCGTATCAGGGAATATCATCCGCGTTGAAGGAAACACGGTCACATTCGAGTCTGATGCAAAGGAAAAGCTCAGGCCGGGCATGCGTCTGAATATCCTCAGGGAAGGGGAATCCTTTCGTCATCCGGTAACCCGGGAGGTCCTCGGCAAGGTCGAAAGCTATGCAGGAAAGGCAGAGATAAGGGAAGTCCAGGGCAACCGGGTGACTGCAGCGCTTGTTGATGGGACGGCGAAAGAGGGTGATCGGGTGCGGATCTCCGAGACAAAGGTGAAGATGGCCTTCATTCAGGATAAGAAGGTGGACTGGTATGTGGGCGACGAACTCTACCGTAAGCTGAAGGCAAGCGGAAGGATCGCGATGGTCGACACCAGCCTCGAGACCAGTGACGAGAAGGCAGTGATCGAGGAAGCAAAGAGGCTCGGCGTGGACGTGGTCCTTCTGCTGACCGCACAGGAAGCGGACAAAGGATCGCTGCTGAAAGAGCAGCTTTTCTGGGTCCCGGACGGCACCCGGTTCTTCAGCGGTGAGATGAAGGTCGATGTCGCGCTTGCCAAGGACCTCCGGTTCGGCTCGGAATACTTCGCTCCCCTGACAGGTGAGGCGATCTTTACCTACAGCCTTCCCCATAGCGCCCGGTACGTCGTGACGGGAGACTTTGATGGCGACGGCAAGCAGGAGATCGCAATAAGCACCGGCAAGGACATTTTGACATATCTGCCTGCGGGCGATCTCAAACCTCTCTGGGAAGTGAAGAATATCGTGCAGGGGCAGCATGTATGGATGGATGCCATCGACCTGAACGGCAACGGCAGGGATGAACTTATCATCACTATTATGAGTTCAGGCGGAGCGCCGGACAAGAGCTGGAGCGATTCGATGGTCAGCTCTGTGCAGCCCGGCGATGTTGTTTCTGTTGTCTACGAGCTCGAGGGAACAGAGTTCAAAAAGATATTTCAGGCGAATTATTTCCTCCGCAAGGTCGGGTCGCGCCTTATCGGACAGATGTACTCGGCAGCTGACGGGTTCAAGGACGATGTCTTTACCCTGGTCTGGGACGGCCAGTACAAGAAGGGGGAGAAGATAAAGCTCCCGCGGGGGATCACGATATATGATTATGTCGATGTTGAAGGACCTGACAAGGAGCACGCCCTCTTCACCTATGATGAAAAGGGGTTCCTGAATATCTTCAATGACAACGGCATCCGCATCTGGCGGAGCGGTACGGACACCGGAGGTTTTATCACGACATTCAAGAAACCGGCGCCGGCGTCCTACGTCGAGGCCGGCGAGTGGTCGATAAAGGACCGGCTTCTGACAAGGGGCAAAGAGGTCCTGGTGGTGAAGCGTATACCTGTCGTCAATATGGCAAAGGGCATCGGCTACAAGAGCTCTGTCATCAAGAGCTACTGGTGGAACGGTTTTTCCATGGATGAGCGGACACTGGTGGAGGACGTGCCGGGCGCGCTTCTGGATTACGCGCTGGCCGGGGACAAGGTCGTCGTTCTGGCAAGTCCGCTGCTCGGTGTCAAGATGGACAATCTTCTCAAGGGAGAGAATCCGTTCGTGGCTTCTCTCTACATCTATACGGTCAGGGGAAAATAGGACCGTGGACCTGTCAGGACGCATGCCGTCCCATGTCGGCATCATCATGGACGGCAATGGACGATGGGCGGAGCTGAGGGGCCTGCCGCGCATCGAAGGCCACAGAAGGGGAGCGGAACGCGCCCGTGAGGTGATCGATGTCTCTATCGAACTCGGCTTGCAGTGCCTGACGCTTTATGCATTTTCGACAGAGAACTGGCAGCGGCCCCGCGAAGAGGTGACGATGCTCATGAGGATCCTCGAGATCTATCTGAGGAACGAATTCGAGAACCTCAGCAGGAAAAATGTGGCATTCCGGGCCATCGGCGAGACCTGGCGCCTGCCGGAGAACATCCAGGAACTGATCCGGGAGACCGAGGAAAACACTGCCGGCAACACGGGGCTGAAGCTTGTTGCTGCGCTCAGCTACAGCGGCAGGAACGAGATCATCAGGGCAATAAAGAACGCGGTGCGCGCCGGCAAGAACGCTCTTGAACTGAACGAAGATGAGTTCAATGCCTATCTCGACACCGCAGGCCTTCCGCATCCTGACCTGATCATCAGGACAAGCGGGGAACGAAGACTTTCCAATTTTCTCCTCTGGCAGGCGGCATACGCAGAGCTGTATTTCAGCGATACCCTCTGGCCTGACTTCGACCGTGATGAGTTCATGCTTGCGATACAGGATTTTCAGGGCAGGGAGCGCCGCTTCGGCAGGATATCCGCGAGGAACAATGCACCTTAAGCGGCTCCTTGTGGCCTTTATTCTCATTCCGGCCCTTTATCTGTATATCATGTATCTGCCGCCGCACTATTTCCTGTTTCTCCTTGCGGCGGTGACGACCGCGGCCCTTGCAGAGTTCTACGCGATCGCGGGCGTTGACGGTCCGGTGAAGTACGCGGGCCTCGCGGGGGGCGCTACGCTGCTTATTGCGCATTTTTATGCGGGGCATTTTTCGACCGGTGTTCTGACGTTCGTCGCGCTCTGTCTTCTGGCCGTCCGGCTCTTTGCAAGGAGAGATCCGTCCGGTGCGGTCCGGGAAGCCGCGGCCGCGGTACTCGGGCTTTTCTACATCCCTTTGCTCATGTCATTTCAGCTGGACATTGTCAGGGCAGGGGCGCCTCTGTTGCTCATGCTGTATTTCGCCATCTGGGGCTCAGACAGTATGGCGCTGTATGTCGGCAAGTCCGTGGGCAGGCGAAAACTTTATGTCGAGGTCAGTCCGAACAAAACGGTTGCCGGAGCTGTGGGTTCGCTGATCGGCGGGATCATCGGGGCGGTCCTCATACGATTCGCGCTTCTGGATGTCATGACCCTTCAGACTGCGGTGCTCCTCGGGCTGACCGTGGGTGTCACCTCCGTCATCGGTGATCTGGTAGAGTCTATGTTCAAGAGGGACGCAAACGTCAAGGACTCAAGCTCGATCATCCCCGGCCACGGCGGCATACTTGACAAGATCGACAGCGCCACCTTTGCCGGCCCCGCCTTTTACTGGTGCTGCATCCTCCTGAACGTCATCGGATAAGGTCCTTTGCGATAGGGATAAAAGGCCTCTCCTTTTTGTATAATAGAAAGAATGAAACGCATCACGATCCTCGGATCGACCGGCTCAATTGGCCGGAGCACGCTCGATGTCATTTCCAGAAACAGCTCACAATTCAAGGCCGTTGCTCTTGCCGCCGGCAGGAACGTCGACCTGCTTGAAGAGCAGATCAGGGCCTTCAGGCCCGAGATCGTAGCAGTTGCCGATCAACAGACGGCAGACGATCTGTCCGTCCGGGTGAAGGACGTCAGGATACTGTTCGGTCCTGACGGCATCAACCAGGTTGCGGCATATGAAAGCGCGGACCTGGTCATATCCGCGATCGTCGGTTCCGCAGGCCTGCTCCCCACGATCACTGCTGTCTGTGCGGGGAAAGACATCGGACTGGCGAACAAGGAGGCCCTTGTCATGGCCGGGAGCATTGTGATGCAGGAGGCAAAACGCAGCGGCATCAGGATCATCCCGGTCGACAGCGAGCATTCGGCGGTCTATCAGTGCCTGGAAGGAAGAAAGAAAGAGGAGATCAAAAAGATCGTGCTTACTGCATCGGGCGGCCCCTTCGTCAACAGGGAAAAGCATGAGCTCGACGGTATTACGGCAGAGGACGCGCTGAAACATCCGAACTGGTCGATGGGCAGAAAGATCTCGATAGACTCATCAACGCTGATGAACTAGGGGCTTGAGGTGATCGAGGCCTGCTGGCGCGTTGACATTGAGCCTGAACGTGTGGAAGTCCTGATCCATCCCCAGAGCATCGTACATTCCATGGT
>VEOY01000129.1 GCA_012026685.1 Nitrospirota bacterium | reverse complement strand
TAGGTTGTGTCTTTCATTGTCTTGTCCTCCTTCATTTGTTCTTGCCCTTATACTTGCACTTCCCATGCCAATCCTATCTGCCCGTTTTTAAAGAATTCCTGCCCCCCGCTCTCGTGCATATCCGCCAATCCCTTCGCATTCGTGCAAAAAAAAGGGAGAAATCCGGCCCGTGCCGCTATTTCATCTCGCCCTCGCCCAAGGTAAGGGTCTCCTGCCTGAATGTTTCAGTGACATCAAGATTGAACGTAAGGACCATGAATGAGGATGTAAGCATCAGGGAACCGGACTATTCAAATAGGGTTTATTACAATATTAAATACCTAATGCCGAATATCGCGGAGTATAATATCGCATATTATTAGCCCGAATGCAGACCTGTCTTGCAGGTAACGCCGGGGTAATGCTGCCGATGGAGAGGAGGGAAATATGAAGGTTAACGACCTTATGAACAGCAAGGGTAAGGCTGTGGTCTCAATTGATGTGGGCGACTCGGTCGAGGATGCTATCCGCCTTATGCACACCAGCAAAATCAGTGCAGTGATCGTGAAAGAACAGGACAAGATAGCAGGCATCTTTACCGAAAGGGACGTAGTAAGGGCCTATATCGGAAAGATGGACAGGAAGTTCAGGGAAATCCCCCTCAGAGAGACGATGACAACGGACATCATTGTGGCCGAACTGAAAGACGACTTGAGCGATATCATGTCGGTCATGGTGGAAAAGAATATCAGGCATCTGCCCGTGGTGGATGAGAGCGACAGGGGCAAGTTGATCGGAATGCTCTCCATTCGGGACATCATCCAGATACAGGTGAAAAAAATAACGTCCGAACTGCATTACCTGAGGGACTATATAACGGGCGGATAGAGGCATTCGTTATCGATCGTGGAGGGCCTGATGCGCAGACGCCCGATCCGCAAGTATCGGATTTCTTTGTAAAGATGCCTCCCTTTTAGGCCTCAACATGATAAAATAAAAAAATATGATATGGATACAATTATGAGTGAAGTCATGCATCCTGATACGCCGGCGACAAACATCTTGCGCAGGGCAGGGATTGAGTATTCGGACCACTCCTATGCTTATGAAGAGGACGGAGGTACAGCGGTCTGCGCAAGTAAACTTAATGTAGACGAGCACTCGATTGTAAAGACAATCGTTCTCGAGGCTGATGGAAAGCCGCTCATCGTGCTCATGCACGGCGATATGAGGGCATCGGCGAAGGAGCTTGCAAGGCTCGCCGGGGTAAAGACAATTACGCCCTGCCCCCCTCAGAAGGCGGAAGAGTATACAGGATATGAGATAGGAGGGATCTCCCCCTTCGGTACTCGCAATGAACTACCGGTGTATATGGAGGAGACTATCCTCAATCTCCGAAAGATTTATATCAACGGCGGCAATAAAGGTTATTTTGTCGGTATGGACCCATACGATGTGGTCAAAATCCTTCACCCTGTACTCGTTAAAGTAGGCTCCGCCCGGGCCGCCTGAGTGGTTCATATTTCTGGGAGTTCCCAGAACCAGGAAGCGGACCAGAAAAGTTAACGAAGTCTTTTCTCTGGCTAGTCTTTTTTTCTTGCCGTTGGCGTAAACGCGTCTTTTTTCCGAGATAGTATGTCAAAAGCATGTATCACTTGCAGAGAAAAGGTTTTCGATAAAAAATATTAATATATATATAGTTACATTGATATAGCCGTGTATGTATGATAAGCTTTTGATACTCTGGAACAATGAAGTCACGGTGAGGTCAAGGATGACGCTAAAGGAACTATTACAGTCGAAACCCTCGAAGATGGTCACCTGCAGGACAACGTGTCTCGTTTCCGATGCAGTAACCGTCATGGACGGCCACAACGTCGGGTCCATTCTTATCCTCGATGACAAGGGCGGACTTGCCGGCATCTTCACCGAAAGGGATATCATGCACTGCTTTGCCAAGAATATTCCTCTGCGGGAAGAGCCGATCTCCAATGTCATGACACCCAACCCGATAACGCTCGAATCTTCCGAAGACCTCAGTACCGCGATCAAGGTCATGTCGGAAAAGAAGATCAGACACCTTCCGGTCATGGAAAACGGGAAACTTATCGGCGTTGTCTCCTACCGATATGTGGTTTCATGCCTGCTGCCCGAGGTCATTTATATGGCAGACGACATCTGCTAGAGAACACTCGAATTTCGTCTTAGCACCCTCGACCTTCTGTTATCCCTATCATGATCAGACGTTGTTCCGGAAATACCGCAAGGTCCCCTGATAAAATTCCCTTTGTCGGGTTGTAACGAACCCTGAACCTGTTTGCTTTATTGAACGAAATAAATCCTGTATGTTAGATTAAATATGCGGCATGGTATAATTCGGGAAGCCGCTGGGCAAGAGTGTAAGAAGGCGAAATACAATTTCCCGATAAATTTTGTATCCCCGCTCGAAAGTTTCCGTGTCCCCGGCATGAAGAGACTTGGACTGAAAAATGCGAGCACATAACTATCGGAATGAAGCTGAGGAAAGAGACCTTATGATTGAGACGTTCGAAAATATCGTTCGACAACACAGGGAAAAGGACGGCAACGTCATCTCTCTCATGCAGGATACGCAGGAAGAGTTTGGGTATATCCCCAGGGAAGCGGTCAATTACTTTTCGGAGGCGCTCGGCATCGCCTCGAGCCGTTTTTACGGGGTTCTCACGTTTTACTCGCAGTTCCACCTCAAACCGAGGGGAAAAAATATCGTTTCCGTCTGCTGCGGGACCGCCTGCCACGTCAAGGGAGGCACCAGGATCGCCGAGAGGGTCCAGAGAGACCTCGGTGTTGCGGCTGATGGGGAAACGACAGAAGACAGACAATTCACCTTCGAGGTAGTGCGGTGCGTCGGGGCCTGCAGTATCGCTCCCGTGGTTTTAGTGAACAACAGGGCCTACGCGGAAATGACGCCCGACGGCACGTCGAAGCTCATCTCACAGCTCAAGAAAGAGGGATCCGGTGCAGCAAGGTGATGAGGACAAAAAAAAGGTAACTGTCAGGGTCTGCATCGGGACTGGTGGCCTTGCGGCAGGCGGCAAGGAAGTCATCCAGGCATTCAAGAAGGCGATCACCGATTTCTGCGTCGATCTTGACCTTGATTTCACCTGCCATTACCAGAAGGTTGGGTGCCGCGGTTTCTGCGCGAGGGACGTTCTCGTCGACGTTGTTGACGGCGAAACGAGTGTAACGTATCAGGGGATCAAGCCTGAGGCCGCCAAGAGGATCGTGCAGGAACATCTTATTGAAGGAAAACCGGTAACCGAATGGCTCATAGATGACTCTTACTACGCATTCCATGACAAGCAGCTGAAGATCCTCCTCAAAGATTGCGGCACCATAGATCCCGAAGACATCCAGGCATACATCAACGTCGGAGGATATGCCGGGATGAAGAAGATACTTTCGGGGATGACACCGGACGAGGTGATCGCCGGGATCAAGGCATCCGGTCTCCGAGGAAGAGGTGGCGCAGGGTTCCCGACAGGAGTGAAATGGGAAGCGTGCCGCAAAGCACCCGGTGACGCGAAATATATTGTCTGCAACGCAGATGAGGGCGACCCCGGCGCCTTTATGGACAGGTCTATTATCGAAGGAAATCCCCATTCCGTCATTGAGGGAATGATGATAGCAGCATATGCTATCGGATCCAGCCTCGGATATGTATACATCAGGGCGGAGTATCCCTCTGCGGTTGAACGACTGAAACTCGCGATTGCGCAGGCCCACGAAATCGGCTATCTTGGGAAGAATATCTTCGGCTCTGATTTCAGCTTCGACCTGCGTATCAAGCTCGGCGCTGGTGCGTTTGTCTGCGGTGAAGAGACTGCTCTCATCGCTTCCATAGAAGGACAGAGGGGCATGCCGAGAGCAAAGCCCCCCTTCCCTGTGCATCGCGGGTTGTGGGACAAGCCAACGGTCATCAACAACGTCGAGACGCTCTCGAACATCCCGTATATCATACGAAACGGCGCGGAATGGTACGCATCGATAGGCACGGAAAAAAGTAAAGGCACAAAGGTTTTTGCCCTGACCGGCAAGGTAAAGAACACGGGACTCATAGAAGTGCCGATGGGGATACGTTTAGGCGAGATCATTTACGACATCGGCGGCGGTATCATCGATAACAAGGAGTTCAAGGCGGTCCAGACAGGAGGTCCTTCGGGCGGCTGCATCCCTGCATCTCTTTTAGATACCCCCGTTGATTACGAGTCCTTGGCCAAGGTGGGCTCTATCGTAGGCTCAGGCGGCATGGTAGTCCTTGACGAGACAGACTGCATGGTGAACATTGCCAAGTTCTTTCTTGAATTCACCCAGGCCGAGTCCTGCGGAAAGTGCGTACCCTGCAGGATCGGGACGAAAAGGCTTCTTGAAATCCTGACCCGTATCACAAAAGGAGAGGGCAGGGAAGACGACATCAAGCTGCTCGAAGACCTTTGTGCCGACGTCAGGGTAACTTCCCTCTGCGGGCTCGGCCAGACGGCGCCGAACCCGATCCTCAGCACCATGAAGTACTTCAGGGATGAGTACGAGGCCCATATAAGGGACAAGAAGTGCCCTGCAAAGGTCTGCAAGGATCTGATTACCTTTTACGTAATCGAGGAATTCTGCAAAGGCTGTGGGGCCTGCATGAGGGCCTGCCCTGCCGGCGCTATCTCGGGCGAAAAGAAAAAACCGCACAAGATAGACCCTTCGGTCTGCATCAGGTGCGGCGCATGTTTCGATGTCTGCAAATTCAAGTCGGTGGGAAGGGATTAAGCATGGCCAAAGTGACCATAGACGGGAAAACCTTAACTGTGGCTGAGAATACGACAATCCTTCAGGCGGCAAAGCTGCTGAAGATTCCCATACCAACCCTCTGCCACCATCCCAAGCTCACCCCTTTCGGCGGCTGCAGGCGCTGCATCGTTGAAATCAAAGGGATGCCGAGGCCTGTGACATCGTGCACCACACCGGTAAGCGACGGAATGGAAGTGTCCACTTCGACACCCTATATCGAGAGCCTGAGAAAGACTGTCCTCGAACTGATCCTGTCTGATCATCCGAATGACTGCATGACCTGTGAGCAAGCGGGAAACTGCTCACTCCAGGATCTTGCGTATGAATACGGCATACGGGACAACAGGTTCGGCGGTGAGCGGAGGGTCTATGAGACGCGGGATGGGAATCCCTTCATAGAGCGCGATCTTGAAAAATGCATCATGTGCGGAAGGTGCGTAAAGGTCTGCGATGAGGTCCAGGGAGTTGAAGCCATCGATTTCGGCTACCGTGGCTTCATGTCAAAGATCTGCACCAGCTTTGAGCAGGACCTTGAATGCGAGTTCTGCGGCCAGTGTGTGAGCGTCTGTCCGACCGGTGCTCTTACCGGCAAACTCTGGATACGGAAGGGACGCAGGGGCGGACAGATGGAGACTGACACCACCTGCCCATACTGCGGCACGGGCTGCAATGTCACGGCGCATGTGAAAGATAATGATATCCTCAAGATCACATCCCGGGAAAAGACCTGGAACGAGGGTTGGCTCTGCGTAAAAGGAAGGTTCGGCTATCGTTTCGTCCAGAGTCCTGAGAGACTGAAAAAGCCCATGATCAAACGGAACGGTGCGTTCGAAGAAGTTTCATGGGATGAGGCGCTTGATCATGTGGCCCGCCGGCTCTCGGAGATAAAGGAAAAACATGGCGCAGACTCCCTGGGAGGGCTCTCCTCGGCCCGATGCACGAACGAAGAAAATTATGCGTTCCAGAAGTTCATCAGGGCCGGTATCGGGACCAACAACGTAGACCACTGCGCCCGACTTTGACACTCTCCCACGGTGGCCGGTCTGGCCAAAATATTCGGTTCAGGAGCGATGACGAACTCGATCTGGGAGATCGAGGGCATGGAGATCATCTTCATCATCGGCTCCAACACCAAGGAGACACACCCTGTCATTGCCAACCGGATGATCAAGGCGCACCGGAAGGGAGCACGGATCATTATCGCGGACCCGCGCACCATTCCCATGGTGAAATTTGCGGACGTGCATCTCAGGCTTCGGCCGGGTTCTGACATCGCGCTGATCAACGGCATCGCGAACATCATCATACGTGAGGGCCTCCAGAACGAGGATTTCATCCGGGAAAAGACCGAAGGGTATGATGCATGGAAACAGTCACTTGAGGCCTTTACCCCTGAATATGTAGAGCAGATAACCGGTGTCCCGAAGGAAGACATTATGCGGGCGGCCCGTCTCTACGGATCATCACGCCGCGCAGGCATCTTCTATACCATGGGCATAACCCAGCATGTCTGCGGAACGGACAATGTGACCGCGCTTGCCAATCTCGTTTCCCTGACCGGCAACATCGGCAGACCCTCCACAGGGATAAACCCTCTCAGGGGACAGAACAACGTGCAGGGAGCATCTGATGCGGCATGTCTGCCGAATGTCTATCCGGGTTACCAGAGGGTCGATGATCCTGAGATCAGGAAAAAATTCGAACTCGCATGGGGAAGGCCCCTGTCGCCTGCTGTTGGGATGACCTCAACGGTCATGATAAACGCAGTTGCTGAAGGAAAGATCAAGGCCCTTTACATCATGGGAGAAAACCCGATCATTACCGACCCGAATATGCACCATACGGTCAAGGCCCTCGAAAGTCTCGATTTCCTGGTGGTCCAGGACATATTCCTCACGGAAACGGCAAAGCATGCGGAAGTCGTGCTGCCTGCCGCCTGCTCATTCGAAAAGAATGGAACGTTCACGAACACGGAAAGGAAGGTCCAGAGGGTGCGCAAGGCGGTGAATCCTCCGGGTGAAGCAAAGGATGACCTCTGGAT
>VEOY01000083.1 GCA_012026685.1 Nitrospirota bacterium | reverse complement strand
TTTACCAGGATCACCCCAAGGACAGTGAGGGCCGAGAAGATGGCAAGCACTGCCGAAAAAAGTGCCATGCCGGTGATCTCCCAGTCTGTAAACAACAGACCCACGGACACCGGAAATGTTGACTGAAAAACCATGGCACCGGTTATGTTTCCCAGTGCAAGGGTATCCCTCCCCTTCCAGGTCCATGTGACGCTATTGAACTTCTCGGGAAGTTCCGTTGCGACCGGCGCAAGAAGAAGGGAGAAGAGCAGAGGGTCCATGCCGAGGGTTAAAGATACGGCCTCCAGGCTGTGGACGAACGTATGTGCTCCCTTGATCATGACAATAAGCGAAAGCACCACCTGAACAAGAATAAGGGTAAGGGGGGGACGTTGCCGGACAACAGTGGGCTTAAGCCTCTGCGTCATTTTCCAGAGATACATGCCTTCCGAATGCTCCATTTCAGCACTCTCGCTCCTGAAGGTCTTATACGCGTAGAACAGATATCCTGCGACAAGTGCACAGGAGATTGGAACGAGCATCGCCTTTCCCGCAACGATCGGCAGGATGATCGCGGTCGAATACATGGCAAGAAAAAACATGAGGTCGCGTCTTATCGAATGGGCCTCGATCCGGAGCGCGAACGGGCGCTTCTTCTTCATGGCGGCTACCGTGACCGTAATGCCAACCAGGAAAAAAGCAAGCGTTGACAGCATGAACGGGGCGCCGAGTATGGCGCCGACTCCGATCTTCTGCGCCGAAGCACCGCCATACATGAAGATCGCGACCATGGGCAGGATCGTCTCCGGCAGGGCTGTGCCGACAGCGGCGAAGATACTCCCGACAACCGCCTGAGAAAACGAGAAGTGTCTGCCGAATTCCTCAATGCCGTTCGTGAAAAACTCGGCGGCAAGGAGGATCAGGCCGAGACCCGTCAAAAGAAGGAGGGATTGGAAAAGCATCAGTGGACTATGAACACCGGGCAGGGCGAGACTTTGATCACCGCCTCTGTTACACTGCCGATGAACACTCCCTTGATGTGGGAGAGCCCCCGTGCGCCCATAACGACAAGATCATATTCTCCGCTCTCGGCGGCCCGACAGATGACTTCCGAAGGCATGCCGTGCATCAGATCGCTCCGCGCCTCAATACCAGCGTCGCGGACCATACGCGAAAGCGCCTCCCGGGCCTCAGAGGCAACAGACGCGTCGAACTGCTGCATAATATCCTTCGTACTGCTGAGACCCCATTCAGCCCACCGCCCCTTTAACGCATGTGACGGTATGGCGTGTATAACGTGAAGGGATGCGGAAAATGCCGATGCATAGACGGCTGCCTGCTGAAGCGCCTTTTGCGAGCTCCCGGAAAAATCAACGGCACAGAGGATATTCCGTATCCTGACAGACCCGACTGCGGAACCTTCGGAGCGCTTCCCGCGGACGACCAGCATAGGCATTTCGAGAGACCTGATAAGCCTCTCCGAACTGCTGGGCCGGAATGCATGTGACGCGTATCCTATGATCATGAGGTCGGGCTTGTATTCTGTTATCGCTGTTACAAATGACTCATGGAGCCTCCCCGTCATGAGGCGAAAATCCGACGTAACACCTGCTTTTTCAAGTATGGCCTGCAATGCGGCCATTTCGGTCTCCCCTCGTTTTTTTTCTTCCTCAATATACGGGATCAGATAGGCCGGAGGGGTGAGCAGATAATCCATTACATGCAGGAGTCTCACCGGGGCCTTCATTGCAGACGAAAAATACGCGGCATAGGAAACGATCGTTTCTGCTTCGGTCCCGGGATCTACGGCGGCGAGGATACACCTGCACCCTGTCATTTCTTCAGGGCCTTCCCGAGTTTTTTTTCCACGGACCGCACCTTCGCGTCGATCCTATTTTTCGCGCCTTTCCGGTCGTCGATCCGTATGTCCGTCAACACGCGTTCTTCCTGCCGGAGGGTAAACTTGTGGCATCGTTTTATCAGCCTGAAGACCTCATCCCACTCTCCTTCGACGACAGTTCCCATGGGGGTGACCTTATAGGCAAGACCGCTCGTATCAACGAGCCTTAAAACCTCCGCAACTCTGCTGCTGACGCTGCTGCCTGACCCCAACGGAACGATACTGAACTCAACAAGCATGAATGCTCCTTTCGTGCGCTCACAGAGACATCGCTGTTTCGGACAAAAAAAAGGGACAAATCGCTTCGTCCCCTTCGTTTTGCCTGTACGGCATAAGCTATTTCTTTATTGCGTCCTTCAGGGCCTTGCCGGCAGTGAACTTGGGTGTCTTGGCCGCAGGGATGTTGATAACCTGGCCGGTTCTCGGATTGCGCCCCTTCCTTGCCTTCCTCTTCGAAGTTCCGAATGTGCCGAATCCGACAAGCGTCACCTTCTGTCCCTTCTTCAGCGCTGCCTTGATCGCATCCAGTGTTGAATCAAGGGCCTTCGATGCATCTGCCTTGGTAAGACCTGTTCCTGCGGCAATCTTATCAATAAGTTCTGCCTTCGTCATACTCTCCCCCCTTTCTGTCCTCTCCTGATGGGTAAAAATAACTGCCATAACACTATCAAGAACCTGTTTTTTTGTCAAGCGGTAAATATCTTTCCATGCCCATAAAATAAGGGCTTTAGCCTGTCTCACGTGACATCTTTAGACTTGGTTCCCGGGGACATACCGTGTCTCCGCAGACCGATGCGAAAACCCCGTTCTTTTCTTTCGGACAACGACCGGATATAATGGAAAAGATCATGTACCGCAGCGATAATGAACGTTTCCCTACCGCAATAACCGAGATCGAGGTAAAGGTCCTGGAGATCAGCAGATCAGACGTTGAAGAACGCCTGCGCGCCCTCTGCGCAACAAAAATCTTTGACGGCAGGATCCACGCCCTTTATTATGACCTTCCGGATCAACGCCTGAAACAAAACGGATTAACGCTGAGGCTGCGGTTGCAGGGAACGAAAGTCGTGTTGACCATGAAAGCGGATATCGCCAACGCCGATGCAAAAGAGCGGCAAGAGTTCGAGACCGAGGTCAGCGACTTTGAAATCATGAGGAAGATGCTTGAAACCATGGGTTTTTCTGTCTGGCTCGAGATGAAAAAGCTCCGCACCAGCTACGCTCTCCCGTATGCGCATATCGAGATCGACCGATATCTGGATGATTTCGGCTTTATACCGGAATTTCTCGAGATAGAAGGCAGGGACATGCATTCGGTCTACCGCGCGGCAGCGTCCCTGGGCTTCAGTAAACACGACTGCAAGCCCTGGGACGCTGTTCAGCTTGCGGCTTATTATCGGGACCCCAAAAACAGGTTCCCGTGAACTGATCACTATGGCACATTGTCCTTTACTTGGACCCCGTGTATCTGATAGCGTAACAACGATGATTTTTGCGTGGAACAGATGGTTGGGGAAACGTTTCTTTGTGACAGCGGCGCTCGCCCTGTTGCCGCTCCTGTGCTCATGCGCAACGGTAGAAACGGAAAGCAATGTCCAGAATGCCCAGGCCCATTATAAAATCGGCGTAGGATATCTCAGCGAAAACAAAGTACAGCAGGCCTTTGTGGAATTTCAGAAGGCCTATGAGCTGCATCCCGGCAATAAGGAAGTGCTGAACGCCATCGGCATCATCTATCTCCTGCATTTCGATGAGACCCAGAAGGCGGTAGATTACTTTCAGAAAGCCCTCAAGATCGATCCCGACTATTCCGAGGCAAATAACAATCTCGGCTACGCTCAGGAAAAGCTGGGCAATTTTGAGGCCTCGATCCCCTATTACAGAAAGGCCGTTTCAAACCTCGTGTATACAACCCCGGAAAAGGCATTCATCAATATGGGCAGGGCATATTATCGGATGGGCAAATATGAAAACGCATTAACCGCATATAAGGAAGCGATAAAGAGAGCTCCAAATCTTGATCTGCCGTACCTGGGGCTGGCGCTCTGCTACAATGCTACGGGAAAATACGGCGATGCATCTGCCTCCCTGACCCGGGCCATCGGTCTGAACCCTCTGTATAAGGGCGATGCAAGACTGGCGGCCGAGGATTTCAACTCCCGCAGGATCATAACCTCGGGATACGAACAAAAAGACCTTTCTGACTACCTTGAGATCCTGAAATATTAGGATCGAACCCGCCCCTCGATTCATTGACTTTTGAAAGTACTAACCAGTATCCTTAAAAGTTCGGGGCGTAGCGCAGTCTGGCTAGCGCACCTGCCTTGGGAGCAGGGGGTCGGAGGTTCGAATCCTCTCGCCCCGACCAGCAACCCCTTGACCGCTCCTGCGCATTCTGTCCTTGCTCACCTCACGGTCGACCAGGTTTCACGTATCCGCCCGTCAGCTATGCTTCTTCCTTTGACGGCTGCATTGAAATAGGGTCGGCCTAAGTGGTAAGCTAAATCCAGCTATAAGACTATGGTTACCGTATCCAGAATTCAGGGAAAATCCTCATGAGCAGCCCTAAGAAAAAAAAGCACAAACTGACAGAAGACCTGCTGAGGCTGGGGCAGCGTTTGGGAGGCCCTGAACCGACCCGGCCCGTCCCCGAAGCGTGCACTGATGCTGACAGAGACCTGCAGGACGCTCTCAGACGTGCTGAAGAAGAAAGCAATACGATAAAAGCCATTGTCAATGCGATCGGCGATCCGGTGAGCGTACACGATACAGATTTCCGTATCGTGCTCCAGAACGAGGCTCACCGGAACATTATGGGGGATTGTGCCGGCGAATTCTGTTACCGGGCTTATGCCGACAATGAGAGGGTCTGCGATGACTGCCCCATAGCCATGACCTTCAAGGACGGTCTCGTCCATACGATTGAAAAGAAAGGGCCGATCGAAAAAGGGGTCTCGGCGATAGAGATCACCGCATCATCGTTAAAAGATTCCGAGGGCAACATCATCGCCGGCATCGAAGTGGTCAGGAATATAACCCCCCGGAAAAAAACCGAAGAGGACCTTCTCCGTGCTGAAGAACAGTTCAGGACTCTTGTTGAGGAAGCGCTCTTCGGGATATATATCTATCAGGACGGTTTTTTCCCCTACGTCAACCCCCAAGCCGCCCGGATCCTGGGCTATACCCAGGAAGAGATCTCCTCAAGACCGCTTGATGCGCTCATAGCAGCTGACAGCCTGCCTTCTTCAAATGAGAACATCCGCAAACTTCTTCAAGGGGAAGCAACGAGCGTGCATAACATTGTCAGCGCTATTCGGAAAGACGGCACCATAATAGAGATCGAAACCCAAAGTCTCAGGACCGAGTATAAAGGCAAGCCCGCGGTCATGGGAACATTCCTTGACATTACCGAGCGCAAGAAGAATGAGATCACCGTGCGGAATGCCGAGCGGCTTGAATCCCTGAGCTCCTTTGCCAGCAACATAGCACTCGAATACAATAATATCCTGACCGCCATAATCGGCAATCTCGCACTCGCAAAGATGTATGCCAAACCCGGATATGAGGTCTACGATGTCCTTACCGAAGCGGAGAAGGCATCCATACGGGCTAAAGACCTTACGTCCCAGCTTCTCAGCTTTTCCGAGGGCGGCTCGCCCGTCAAAAAGATCATTTACCTCCAGGAGATGGTCAGGGACCTGCTGAGTCTCGCGGGTGAGAGCAAGGCCATAACCTACGAGACGACACTGCCCTTCAATATCTGGCCTGTTGAGGTTGATGAGAGCCAGATGGGGCAGGCAATCAACTCTCTGCTGATCAATGCGAGAAATGCAACTCCGGAAAGAGGTACCGTCAGGATATCCGCGGACAACGTCCCGGTGGGATCTTCCGAGGGTCTTCCGCTGAAACACGGCAGATATATCATGCTCTCCATTGAGGACCAGGGTGAGGGCATGTCAGACAAGGAAGTGCAGACGATCTTTGACCCATTTTTTGCCAGGGAGAAAAAGGCAGGAAGTCTGGGCCTGGCCAACTCCTATGCAATAGCGCGGAAACACGGCGGCATCATAACCGCCCAGTCCTCCCCTGGAGGGAATACATTCCGTGTCTACCTGCCGGCGCTGGAGGAAAAGACTTCTGCCCCCTCAGGATCCTTTGTCATATCGCAGTCCCGCAGAGGAAAGGTCCTGGTCATGGACGACGAGGAGATCGTAAGGATCGTGGTAAGCAGACTCCTTCAACAGTGCGGTTACGAAACTGAACTTGCACGAGAAGGAGCTGAAATGCTCAGGCTTTACCGTGAGGCAAAAGAAGCCGGCAAGACCTTTGACGCCGTGATCCTGGACCTCATCATTCAGGACGGTATGGGAGGGCAGGAAGCCATAAAACACCTCCTTGCCTATGACCCTGATGTAAAAGTGATCGTTTCAAGCGGCTATTCACATAACCCTATCATGATAAATTTCCGTGAGTTCGGCTTTGTCGGTTTCCTTCCCAAGCCTTACAAGCTTGAAGAGCTCAGACGCGTCATGAGTGAGGTTACCTCCTCCGTGCATTAGACAATATTCCGCGACCTCATTTCCCCGAGGTTTCCTTTCCCGTCGCATGCCGAAGTCTACCGCCATCCACTTAACGGCCTCTCCCTGGTGGAAAGCATCTTCTGGATCTCGGATGCTGCAATATTTGCCCTGATCTCGGCCTGCCTTGACTGTCTGTACCAGGCAAGTGTCCCCTTGACGACCCGGATCATATACACGATACCCATAACGAATATAAGGACCAGCAGTACCTCAAACACTAAATTGTAACGCATATTTTTTTCTCCTTTCTCTTTTCGCATACAGTCTGATCCAGTATATCGTCAGACCTCCCCCAAGACATGTCATAGGTCTGAAAAAGAGCAAGGTTCGACATTCTGCGTTTCGGAGCCCTACCCCCGGGTGAAAGCGACGGAGGATTTAGGGAGAGACGAAGGAATGCGTCCTATTCGGAGCCAGGATAGGGACTGCTTCATTTTTGCTACATTCGGGTCAGAGGTGTTTGACCGTATGGCGAAAAATCCATTAATATCAATCACGCGAGAGTGGCGGAACTGGCAGACGCGCTGGACTTAGGATCCAGTGGAGCAATCCGTGGGGGTTCGACTCCCCCCTCTCGCACCATATCTCTTTTTACCTTAGGGCCTTTTCTGCTTAATTCGAGGGGAAGAGTTTTTAATGCGCTGTCTGTAATAATAATGCATTATAATGAAACTACATTTGACTTGCAGTCGTATTGTATTGATGCTATATAAGGTACGAAGATGAGTTCGACCGGTATGGAGCTTGATGGATTCATCGCGCCCGGAGGGGAAGCATAATGCATGTTCTCATTGCGTTCGGCAATCAGGTAGTCTCTCACGCGATCAGGGAGCTGATCGACAAGGCCAACAGAGAATACAATGTTGAGTCTCTCTGTACTACAAAGCCATTTTCTGAAAATGTCTGGAACAAATTCGACGTCATCCTTACAGATTATCTCACCCTGGCAAAGATCCCGAAAGAACGTTTTGACCATTGCAAGGTCCTGGTAATGGATACGGGATTAGAACAGGAAACTGTCGTATCGCTCTTTCTCACCGAAAAGATTGCCGGCCTTATCTCGGCTGATGCAGATGTGGCGACCCTGTCAAAGGCCATTAATGTCGTTCATAACGGCGAACTATGGATAAATAACGCCACGCTGAAATCCCTTCTGAACAGGACCATCACCAGAAAGGTCAAGAATTCCGCGAAGTTCACGGAAAGAGAAACAGCGATAATCCGGCTGGTGCGCGAAGGATACCGGAACAAGGAAATAGCCGATTTTCTCAACATCAGTGAGCAGACAGTCAAGTCTCACCTCAACCGTGTATTCAAAAAGCTGGACGTATCGTCAAGGACTGAATTACTCACTCATGCGAAGGAATTGGCACTGTAAGGGAAGGTAACCGGGGAAAACGAAGAAGGCTCATTCAATGCGTCAGCGCATCAAATTCGCCAAAATGTCTTGAGAGGTCAATCAGCTCCCGCCTGCTGCTGACGTTGCTTTTCTTCTTCAGTGCTTCGATCTGATATTTTATCCTTTTTTCCTTTGTGCCAAGCTTCCGCGCTATTACGCCATCGTCCAACCCGTCGCCGAGCATTTTAAAAATATTCAACTCACTTGCCGTCAAATTGCATATCCTGACCAGATTTGAAAGCCGTTCGACGAGGGTGTTTACAACTGCACGCCGGACCCATATCTGCCCCTTATTGACTGACGCGATCGCCCTTCTGAACATGTTCACATCCGTATTCATGTCAATGACGCCGATGATATTCTTGATGATCAAAGCGTGATTGATCTGCTGCTCGCTGCAACCCGTGTCAAGCAGAAGGACTTTTGTCCTGCCTGTTTTACCGGGAAGATATCTTTCAAGTACATAGAAATCAAGGAGAAGTATATCCGGATCAGTATCTTTCAACATGTCGCCGAGAGAAGACGGATCGCTGACCACACGGACAGTGCCCTCTACCTTTCCGGAAAGCAGACATCGCATACCTTCACCGATCAGGACGTTACTGAAACATAGCATGATGTCCATGTTTACAGTTTTATGGAAAATGCGCAGGAAGTCAACTCAACTTTAGTTTATGTCATGCTTACCGATAAAGACTTTGTTATAGTGAGAGTTTTAAAACTAAATATTTTTCCTTGTTAAAACCAATGGGTAGTTGACATCCCGAACATTGTGCCGTAGACTGGGCTCAAGATGGCCATTTCATAACGTTAGGGGGACGTTAAGAACCGTGTTTCCTTACTATTTATGTATCTACCGGAGTCGAAGTAAATCCTGGAACTGTTTCTTTCGGAAACACTTCCATACTGGAAACACGTCAGGCAGCGCCCCTTCCCTTAAGAAACACCAAGTTGGCAATATGGCATTTTATTTGCTTAAGTTTTATGTATGCATGTAAGGCAGCGAATGAACTGACAATGGAAATGATAGTTGAAGGGTTTTACCCGGGGAAATGCTGTCAGATGAAAGGAGGGAAGAAGAATGAAGAAACTTATGGCGTTTCTGAAAGATGAAGAGGGGGCAACTGCGGTCGAGTACGGTATCATGGTCGCAGCGATTGCAGCCGTGATCATCGCAGTGGTTATTGCGGTTGGAAACAGGACAAACAATGCTTTCCAGAATGTCAACGGCTCCATGGGCAACGCCGGCATGTAGGAAATCGGGAGTCATATAATGAATACGTCCCCTTTAATAAGCTGGAGGGGACGTATTCATTTTGACACCGGCAGGGATGCACATAATTACATTCTCTAACGTACAGACAGAAAAAAAGGACACGGCCACGGACATCAGAGGCAGAGTTTGCTGTCCGGGAGGCCGGACCGAATGCAAGGACGGATTGGATCATTTATGACGGGGGAACTTCATTTGATTCCATTATTATGGTTATCGGCGCTTTTGATAACAGCCGTTGTCTATGACATCAGATTTCAGATAATCCCAAACTTTCTAACATTGTCATCTATGGCAATCGCCATTTTCTTTTATACTTTGATACAGGGACCTCAGGGCTTCCTTATGAGCGTTGGCGGTGCGGGCCTCGGCATTGCTCTCATGCTGATCCCGTATCTCATGGGCGGCATGGGTGCCGGTGACGCAAAGCTCATGGGAGCTGTCGGCGGACTGCTCGGCCCAAAAGGGGTGGTCATCGCCTTTCTTCTGACCGCCCTGGTCGGGGGTGTCTATGCCCTCGGGGTTCTTGTCCGCTATGGCGGCGTCAGGGAGACACTGACGCGCTACGGTCAGATGCTGAAAGTATTTTTCATGACCGGAAAGGTCAACTACGTGCCTCCCTCCGCAAACGAGACAAAACCTCGTATGCGATACGGGATTGCAATCGCACTGGGAACGATGATCGCCGTTTTCATGAAAAACCCTATTTTCGAGATATTGCATCTAATTTAGACGACGGAGGTATTACCATGGAGAAATTCAGACCGATGCTATTGCTGGTTGCTGCGGTGATAGTTGCGCTCGTGACAAGCGTCATGGCGTACAACTGGATGAAGAAAGAGACGGCGATAAAGGAAGCAAACCTTCAGACACTTCCTGTTGCCGTAGCTGCTGCTGACCTGTCCTGGGGCACTGCCCTGAGCAAGGAGATGATCAAGACCTCAACTTTCCTGAAAGGAAGCCTGCCTGCAGGCGAATACTTCTCCGATGCAGCATCCCTTGAAGGCAAGGTCCTGATCCTGCCGGTCAAGGCAAATGAGCCGATCCTGAGATCGAGGCTTGCGCCTGACAGCATTGCAACGGGCGGGGTCGCAGCTGTGATAGACCCGAACAAGCGGGCCATGGCCGTACGGGTCGACAAGATCATCGGCGTCTCGGGCTTTGTTCGCCCCGGAAACAGGGTCGATGTGCTGGTAAGCCTCCAGAGGCCGGGAGAAGGCAGCAACTCGATAACCAAGATCGTGCTGCAGAATATTCCTGTGCTTGCCGCCGGAACCGAGATGGAGCAGAGAGGCAAGAGCGAAAAGCCAGTCGCCGTTGACGTGATAACCCTTGAACTGACGCCGGACGAAGCGGAAAAGCTGGCCCT
>VEOY01000138.1 GCA_012026685.1 Nitrospirota bacterium | reverse complement strand
TGGGAGGAGATCTACACCTTCTTTGCCGGCAGGATCATGCCGGGCCCCGCGTGTACCCCATCGCTCGGAGACGTGAACGGCAAGTCCTGTATGGTCACCGGAAATATTAACGGCGAGTTGAAGCTGTTTGAGTTCCGTCCGTACGCGGAAATTCTTCCCTGGACCGAACGTCCGGATTTTTTCCGGGGAATAAAACTGTCCGGGTTTTCAAAGGGGATCTTGACGGTATGGGGGGGGCGCGACCTTCTCATCACAGGGCAGCAGGACGGCTTTGTACGTGCATTCATGAATGCAGGGACTGCTGAGCGGCCTTCATGGAAGGAGCGGAAGGATTTTTTCACAGGGGTGCCGAAGACATTTCATGCATCCCCGACCGTGTTCGATCTGGATGGGGACGGCAACTGGGAACTCATTGTCGGCGACGTGGACGGTAAAGTGTCGGCATATCGCGTGGATGATCCCGGCGCTACGAACCCGAAATGGAAAAAGATCGAGAACGTTTTTGCTAACGTGCATGTCGACCGCTATGCCTCGCCCGCGCTGATCAGGGACGCGGAGAAGATATATCTTTTCGTGGGCGGGCAGGACGGCAGCATGAACCTGTATACTGCCAGGAACAGTCCGACACCGGTGTTTGAAAAAGATACGCTGTTCAACGGCATACAGGTGAACAATCATAGTTCACCCTCGGCATATCTGAAAAATGGCATTATCGAGATGTCCGTTGGAGACTATAACGGCAATCTGAGGCACTTTGCCTGCAAGAAGTCGAGCGTCGAAGTGCACGATCGCTGAGTGCAGCTATAACCCGCCTGTCGCAGCTTTTATCTTCGATCCGGTAATAACCCGTTTTTCCCTGCGGTGATGGCCATGGTATAATCAAAGAGATGCGGAACTCTTTAACTCCGGGAAAGGATCGAGTGAACAGCGACATCATCATATATACGGCGCCGAAATGACATGACTGCCATGCACTGAGAGATTTCCTCTCGGAGAAGGGTGTCAGTTTTGCGGATAAGAATGTTACGGACAAAGATGTGCGCGACGAGATGATCTCGAAGTTCGGCCGCATGGCAACTCCCCTCGCGGTCATCGGCGAGAGAACGTTCTGGGGCTTTGCCCGGAACCGCGCTGAAATTGAGAAATTGGTGAAGGAAATGAAGAAATGAGCACGGAAGCGGACAGAGGGCAGAACACTGTCCGTATTGACATCCCGGTTACCGGCATGACCTGCGCCTCATGCGTGAGCCATGTTCAGAATGCGCTGTCAGAACGGGCGGGCGTGACCGAGGCATCCGTGAATTTTGCTGCCGAGAAGGCTGCCGTTGTCTACGACCCATCTGTTGTTTCTGTCGCGGACCTCATGAAGACGGTTATTGATCAGGGTTACGGTGTTGCTGTTTCGCGCATAACTCTGCCGATCAGGGGCATGACCTGCGCTGCATGCGTATCTGCTGTGGAAAACGCGCTCAGGGGGCTTGAGGGGGTTGTTTCCGTGGCAGTGAACTTTGCGACCGAGAAAGCGACGATAGAATACTTCCCCGCTCAGGTCGGTATCAGGGAGTTCAAAAGAGCGGTCA
Organism: Nitrospirota bacterium; assembly: GCA_012026685.1. Taxonomy (GTDB): domain Bacteria; phylum Nitrospirota; class Thermodesulfovibrionia; order Thermodesulfovibrionales; family UBA6898; genus UBA6898. The sequence continues at coordinate 38,287 of VEOY01000138.1, read as the reverse complement.
GGGAAGCCGGGTATGAAGTGGTTGAAGCAGAACAGGGAGAGGACATTGTAGAGAAGGAGCAGCAGGAACGGGAAAGGGCCTACAGAGAACTCCGCGCAAAAGTGATTACCGGCGCCGTGCTCGCGGTCCCCATCATGGTGCTCATGCAGTGGCACCATCTCTTTGGCGGATGGTTTCATCTTCCCCTGCAGACGAACCACCTGATACAGCTCGTACTTGCTACGCCGGTCCAGTTCTGGATAGGCAGGCAGTTCTATACGGGAGCGTTGGCTGCAGCGCGCCACAGGACGACCAACATGAACACGCTGATCGCCATCGGGACGTCTTCGGCCTACATCTACAGCATTGTGGCCACATTCTTCCCGTCTCTCTTTGAGATCAAGGGCTATTCGGCCGATGTCTATTTCGATACATCCGCAACGATCATTGTGCTTATTCTGCTCGGACGGCTTTTCGAAGCACGCGCAAAGGGCAGGACCTCGGAGGCGATCAAGAAACTGATCGGTCTGCAGGCAAAGACCGCCCGTGTCATCAAGGATAGCAGGGAGATGGACGTGCCGATCGAGGACGTGGAGATCGGGGATGTTGTCCAGGTGCGGCCGGGTGAAAAAGTGCCGGTTGACGGCGTGATCGTTGAAGGATATTCAGCGGTCGACGAGTCCATGGTAACCGGCGAATCGATCCCTGCGGAAAAGAACAAGGGAGACAATGTGATCGGCGGCACGGTAAACAAGACCGGCACCTTCAGGTTCGAGGCAACGAAGGTCGGAAAAGAGACCATGCTTTCGCATATCATCGACATGGTCCAGTCTGCGCAGGGGTCCAAGCCTCCCATTGCCCGGCTTGCGGACGTGATAGCATCTTACTTCGTGCCCGCGGTCATCGGTATTGCCGCGGTCACCTTCATTGTCTGGTATGCGTTCGGCCCGACTCCGGCCTTTACCTACGCTGTCCTGAACTTCATTGCCGTGCTGATCATCGCCTGCCCGTGTTCGCTCGGGCTTGCCACGCCTACGTCCATCATGGTCGGCACCGGGAAGGGTGCGGAGAACGGCATTCTCATCAGGAGCGGCGAGGCGCTTGAAAAGGCGCATACCATAACCGCAGTGGTCTTTGACAAGACCGGCACGCTTACCAGGGGAAGGCCTGAAGTGACGGACGTTTTCCCCCGGGAGGGCGGTGCTCAGACCATCATATTCTTTGCAGCGTCTGCGGAAAAGGGTTCTGAGCATCCGCTCGGAGAGGCGATCATCAGGAAGGCTGCGGAAGACAATCTGAAGATCGCTGATCCCGAACAGTTTCAGGCGATCCCCGGGCACGGTATCAGGGCTGTGGTCCAGGGGAAAACGGTCCTGCTTGGCAACCCGAAGCTCATGGAGCACGAAGGCATAGACATTCGTGAATTGGCTGCTGAGGCAGAACGTCTTTCAGGGCAGGGCAAGACCCCCATGTTCATCAGCGTTGACAGCAGGGCTGCAGGCGTCATCGCTGTCGCTGATACGCTCAGGGAAGAGTCGGTGCAGGCGGTCAGACAGCTCCATGACCTCGGCATTGAAGTTATCATGATCACCGGAGACAACAGGCGCACCGGTCAGGCGATAGGCAGACAGGCAGGAATAGACAGGGTGCTTGCGGAAGTGCTCCCGCAGGAAAAAGCGGACCAGGTGAAGAAGCTGCAGGCAGAAGGCAAGGTCGTTGCGATGGTCGGTGACGGGATCAACGACGCTCCCGCGCTTGCCCAGGCAGATGTGGGGATAGCCATAGGTACCGGAACTGATGTTGCCATGGAGGCATCTGATATAACGCTCATCTCCGGAAACATCAAGGGTGTCGTAACAGCGATCGCGCTTTCACGGGCAACGATGAGGAATATCAGACAGAACCTCTTCTGGGCCTTTGCCTATAACGTTATCCTTATCCCTGTCGCCGCCGGTGTTCTGTTCCCGTTCTTCGGCATCCTCCTGAACCCCATGCTCGCTGCGGGCGCCATGGGCTTCTCATCCGTTACCGTCGTGACGAACGCGCTCCGGCTCAGGAAGTTCAGGCCTGCGTGATCGCAGGTCGAGTTTGACCCTATCACCAGCGCCGCGTTCTCTCCCATCCTGTGATTCCAGCTTTATACTTCCCGGATCGTAACTGTCCATAAATAAAACATAAATTAAGGGAAAACGTTTCGCGCAGCAATGTTGATCCCTTGGGGTCCGTTCACTCGCTTTATGATGCATGAACTTTTGCTAGAATGATTTTACGGGAGCCCGACTCCGCAAGTTAAGGACACGAGGCGCATCCCTCAGAGGACACGAGAGGACCGGGGATGTATAGGTGCATTATAAGTACAAGGGAAGGTATTCCTTATGACAGGCGACCAGTCCATTATGCAGTTTTTCAGGCAGGTCTTCGGCGGAGCATGGATAACGCAGGGTGTCTGGGTAGTTGCCGAGCTTGGCATTGCAGATATTCTGGCGAAGGGGCCGCAATCAGCTGAGGAACTGGCGGAACAGACGCATGCGCGCTTTGATGCCCTCTATCGCGTAATGCGCGCGCTTGCCAGTGTCGGCATATTTGCTCAGGATGCAGACAACCGCTTTTCGCTCACGCCGATCAGCGATATGCTAAGAAGCGACGTGGCAGGTTCCCAACGGGCATTTGCCATTATGATGGGGGCTGAGTTTCATACGACCTGGGGCGAGTTGCTGCACACGGTGCGGACGGGTGAGCAGGGATTCCGGAAGGGGTTCGGCATGACATTTTTCGAGTATATGACAAAGCATCCCGAACGGCACAGCATTTACGATGCTGCAATGCATGGGATCCACGGCGTCGAGACCGGGCCCATGCTGGACGCTTATCATTTTGAAGAATTCCGGACCGTGGCGGACATCGGCGGTGGCAATGGGTCGACCCTGGCAGCTATCCTCGAACGCCATACCGGAACACAGGGCATTCTGTTCGACCTGCCGGCTGTAGCTGAGCGTGCACACTCTTTCATCGCGGATTCCGGATTGTCTGGCCGCTGCCGGGTCGAGGGCGGGGATTTCTTTTCCTCTGTCCCTGAAGGCGCAGATGCATACGTAATGCGGCACGTCATCCACGATTGGGAGGACAGCGAGGCGGTCACCATCCTCCGCAACTGCCGGGAGGCGATGAATGCCGGGGGAAAAGTGCTTGTAGTCGAAATGGTCGTTCCGCCGGGCAACGAACCCGGTTTCGGGAAGTGGCTCGATCTCATGATGATGCTCGTCGGCGGACGCGAACGGACCGGGGAAGAGTACCGACGATTGTTTTCCGCTGCCGGGTTGAAGCTCAACCGGGGCATTCCGACCGCATCTGATGTCAGTATACTGGAGTGCGTGCAGGCTGCCTGATGTGTCGTAGGATGAGGCCGAAAAAACAATGTTGTACGTATTAAATGAAATGCCAATAAATGACGCTATTCGTTTATGTGCATGTGTTAGCCGCTCGTTGCACAGAGGGAGGTGCGAAGCTTAAATAATGCACAGTATAATGTTTTGCGCTCAGAGCCACTTGATTTAGACAAACTTAGAAAAGGAGAATTAATTATGAAAAAAGTAACCTGTTGTATTTTGAGTATTTTAGTTTTAGTCGCATTAACATTGGCCTTTGACACAAAGATGGTTATGGCAGCAGATGACCTGGTAAAAGTTATGCCGGATGATGTTAAAGTGTTAGTTGACAATGATCGGGTACGCGTACTTGATGTTACGCACAAACCAGGTGTGAAAGAGCCAATGCATTCGCATCCGGCTTATGTCTCAGTTAACTTGAGCGATACCAAGGTGAAGGTCACTACCCCAGAGGGTAAAACCACTGAGAAGGCCCGTAAAGCTGGAGAGGTATCATTCAGTGAAGCAACTACTCACGCGATCGAGACTATAGGGACTGATGGTAGCCATACTATTGTTATCGAACTGAAGAAGTAGGGGAATGCAATAGTTTGATTTCTTGACAAATGCCGCAATGAACGGCTAATTCATTGCAAAAACATGTAGCCGAACCTGCCTGGGCTTTTTTTGTACTGGGAATGTTACATGGAAATCAAAAGATAATGAGACAGCGTATAACACTACAATCAAGGCGCCGGGTAATAATGCTTTTTCATTTTTCATTCAAGGCTTTTGCCCCCGCGCCTTATTTTTTACCATTCTCCCTTCGCTTCGCTCAGGGAGAATGCGGCAGTTGCGCGGCGGCTTAACTGCCGCATTAGAGCTCATGAAAAAATTCCATAAACCAAAAGAATTAGAAACGATCTTTGAGGAAAAGGCGCAAAATGTTTCACCTTCTGATTTCATAAGAAAACCGCTGCATAAAGGTCTTAAGGAGATGTGGTGTGCGGCTCGTTTCGGGCTTGGATATGAGAAATTTGTTGGGCCATGTTTGATCTGCGTTGATCTCGAAGAAAATAGTGACTCCGATTTTATTCTCAGATCAGATGCAGGAGACTTTCCATTTCAGACCTGTGTTGCTGACGTGCCTGAAAGGCGAATGGGCGATGACTACGTTTCAGACCCTGATGGGACGCTTCCGCCCCGGCCTTACGAACCAGAGAGAGGTCGTATTGAAGGACCCGAGTGGGTCGCGGCAGCGGTAAAGGGAAAGGTAGAAAAACGATATTCAACAGCGAAAATCCTAAACCTGTTGGTATATGCGAATTTCACTGCACACGACATGGATTATCAAGCTTTGTGTGAAGCTGTCCGGAAATACAAAGACGAATTTGCGTCTATATGGATTATCACCAATCACGGAATTTGCTCATTGGCATCCGGCGACAGACTCGGTGAGGTACAGGGACTCAGAGATTTAGGGTCCTGAGGAGTTGTTTTTGAACACGATGCGCGCCACCGGACGACCAAAATCGTGTTTTTTGTTTACCCTTGCATCGCTCGGCGCGCCCCTGAGCATGGTCGGTGCTTGCTCTTGAAAAATGGAGGTAAAGGTTATGTGCCGAAACATTAAGACCCTGTTTAATTTCGATCCGCCGGTGACGGAGGAAGAGATCCATGCGGCGGCACTGCAGTTCGTCAGAAAAGTGAGCGGTTTCAACAAACCCTCGAAGGCCAACGAGGCAGCATTCCTTGCCGCTGTTGACGAGATAGCTGCGGCCTCCGGAAGGCTTCTAAACTCGCTTGAAACAACGGCGCCGCCGAGGAGCCGGGCAAAAGAACTCGCAAAGGCCTGGGCGCGTGCTGCGCGAAGACTGGGGACGTGATATTTGTGCTATCATATTTCTAAAAGTCGTCGGATTTCAAAGCGTGAGGTGTGATAATGAAAACCAAGCTGAAGATGATTTACTGGAAAGATGAGAAATTCTGGGTGGGGAAACTTCTCGAACATCCTGAAATTATGACGCAGGGCGAGACCCTGGAAGAACTTGAGGAGAACATGAAGGACGCGTATATGCTTATGACAATGGATGATGTCCCGCATAAGCATAAAGTGAAGGAACTGACACTCAGTGTATGAAAAGAAAGGACCTCCTCAAGAGGTTGACTGATGCCGGATGTATCCTTGAGCGGCACGGAAGCCGGCATGATTTATACAAGAATCCCACCACCGGTAAGAAACAGCCCATTCCGAGACATAGCGAAATCAACGAAAATCTCGCAAAGCATATTCTGAAGGAACTGACATAACAAGGGACGTTACTTAACGATCCTCTTCTTCATCAGCCTGAAGGGGTAGGGCGCGAGGATGGCAGCGACGATCAGCAGCCAGAGGATGTCCTGCCACACAGCCACTACATGACCCTGCGCGAACGACCTGCAGACATTTACCATGTGATAGAGGGGGGTGAAGAACGCGATCTTTGCCACCAGAGGAGGAAGATTGTCGAGCGGGAAGAATATGCCCGAAAAAAGGAACATGGGCGTCATGAACAGGGTATAGAAGTAATTGAAGGAATCGATGCCCGGGACAATGGCCACGAAGATCATGGATATCTCGGAAAAGATGATGCCGCTGACAAAGATCAGGGGGAGTGCGGCGATGACCGCTGCAGAGTCCACCAGCCCGAAGACCGTGATCACCAGCATGATGATCGCACCGTAAAGAACGCTTTTCGCCGCTCCCCACATGAGCTCTCCTGCAACAAGGTCGTAGATATTCACCGGCGTGGCCAGGATCGCGTCGAAGGTCTTCTGATACGTCATTCGCACGAACGTGCCGTAGGTCGTTTCGTAGACCGCTGCGAACATGGCCGATGACGCGATCATGCCGGGCGCGATGAAGTTGATGTACGGCATGCCGTTGATCTCTTTCACGTAAGCGCCGAGTCCCAGCCCGAGAGCCCAGAGGTAGAGGGCCGGCTCAGCGAAATTGAGCGCAAGGCTCGACTTGTAGAGCTTGGTGAAGACCGTGAGGTTGCGCTGGAAGACCCGGAATGCCTGCCTCAGGTTCATGCTATCTCCTCCCTGAGCCTCTTGCCCGTGAGCTTGAGGTAGACATCCTCGAGGCTGCCGCCGTAACGGGACATGAGGTCTGCCGGGGTACCGGTCTCAACGATCTTCCCGCTGTCCATGATCGCGACCCTGTCGCAGATCCTTTCGGCCTCTTCAATGTAGTGGGTGGTCAGGATAATGGTCGTGTCCTGCGCCTTGAGATGGGCAAGGTTTTCCCAGACAGAACGCCGGCTGTGCGGATCGAGACCGACGGTCGGCTCGTCCATGATCAGCAGCTCCGGATCGTTCAGAAGCGCCCGGCCGAGCAGGAGGCGCCGTTTCATGCCGCCCGAGAGGCTCTTTATGTTCACCTGTGCCTTATCCCGCAGCTCAACAAAGTCGAGCAGCTTCCACGCGTGCGGCTCGGATGTTCTCCGGGGAATGTCAAAATAGCGCGCGTAGACAATGAGGTTCTGAAGGACCGAAAGATCGGGGTCGAGATTGTCGTCCTGGGGCATGACGCCGATGCGTGATTTGATCCTGCTTGGCTGTTCGGTCACATCAAGACCGAATACCGTGACCCTACCCGATGTGGGAGGCATGAAGCAGTAGACGATGCCCATAGCCGTAGTCTTGCCTGCGCCGTTGGGACCGAGGAAACCGAAGCACTCTCCCTTCGTGATCTCAAAGCTGATGTCGTCAACAGCGCAGAGGTTCCCGTAGTGCTTGACCAGATGTTCGGCTTTGACGATGACCATGGCGCGGTTGACCTATGCCTTGCCCTGCACGCCGAAGATCCAGAGCCAGATGTATTTCGAGAACTCGTTCAGTACCATCGCCCTGTCGCGCCGTCTCTTCCACCATTCATCAAGCTTGAACCAGCTGTTCTCCGCCGGGGCATTGATGATCGTAAAATCCCTGCCCAGCACTCTTTCAAAAATGATCGAGGCACGCCTGCTATGGTAAGGCGAGGTGACAAGGATGATGGATGATATCCGGTTTTTCTGAAGGAGCTCTTTCGTATAGACCGCGTCCTCTTCCGTCGAGCGTGACCTGTCCTCAAGGAGGATGCTCCGGGACGGCACGCCGAGAGATTCAGCATGGTCCTTCATCAGGCCGGCCCACGTATATTTCCAGACTACGGGGCCTCCTGCCATGATGATCACGTCCTTCCGCGCCCAGCCGTTCTTGTAAAGCTTTACCCCGTATTCGACGCGTTCTGTCTCTTCGCCGGCAAGGACGACAATGGCGTCGGCAGGTTTCATCTCATCCTTCCTGACGATCAGCTCGCCTGCCTCGGTAAGGATGAAACCGTGGGTGAAATAGAGCAGTCCCCCGACGATTGCGACCAGGATAACGAGTCTTAGCAGTCTGAACATGCTACCTCCGCATATACCATTGTAAGAGCCTCATGCCCGCGGATATCTTATCACGGAGTTCCTTGAAACTTCCGACTTCTTTCAGCCGCTGCCAGATATACCACGGACTGAGATAGAACCGCCGGTGAGCTTCCTTCAGTATCCTGGTCAGTTTTTCCTGGTCCCAGTTTTCGTTCAGGATAGCGGGCCGTCTGGTCTCCTTGTCCATGGGGTTCATGGCCTCCACTTCCCGGTACCATCCCATTCTTACCGCGTCATCATAGAGCCGCGTTCCGGGTGTCGGTGACAGCACGCTGAACTGGGCGTAGGCTGCACGGATCTCTCTTGCGAATTCAATGGTATTGATCTCATCCTCAAAGGTCTCGACCGGGATGCCGAGCACAAAATAGCCCATGGGCTTGATGCCTGCCTTGCGGGTGAGTTCAAAGGCCTCGCGGATCTGCTCAACCTTTGTGCCTTTGTTCAGGTAATCAAGTCCTTTCTGGTTTCCGCTTTCAACGCCATAGGCGATCAGGGAACAGCCGGCTCGCTTCATCCATGAAAGTGTTTCCTCGTCGACGATGTTCACGCGGCCTTCGCACTTCCATTCAATGTGGAGCTTTCGCTCGATGATGCCGCGGCATATGTCCACAACGCGATCTTTCTTAACCGTAAAGAGATCGTCATAGAAGACCACGGACCTGACGCCGAACTCCCTGACCACGTGATCGAGCTCTTCAAGGACACTTTCTGCCGAACGCGCCCGCCACCGGGAACCGAACACTGCCTTGTCGCAGAAAATGCACTGGTAGGGGCAGCCGCGGGACGAGAAGAGCGTTGTGACCCTGCCTTTTGACAGGAGATACGTGTATCTGTCGTTCGGCAGGAGGTGACGCGCGGGCAGGGGCAGGGTGTCGAGGTCTTCAATATACGGCGCAGGCGGGTTCACGAAATCGCGCGTGATCAGCCCGGGGACCTTGCTGAAATCCTTTCCTGCTGAAAGAGCATCTGCGAGCAGACTGATGCTCACCTCGCCTTCTCCCTGGATGGCAGCGTCGATATCAGGGGCCTGCTCAAAGACTTTCTGCTGATAGACCGAGACATGCGGTCCGCCGATAATGATATGCTTCGCGTATTTCCTCGCCGCCGCCGCAGCTCTGAAGGCATTGTCGATCACCGGCGTCATGCCCGTGATGCCGACGAGGTCAGGTGAGAACTTCCTGATCCGCTCTTCAAGACCGGGGAAATCCAGCTTTTCCGCGAAACCGTCTATGATCCCGACCGTGTGGCCCGAACGCTCGAGCACTGCCGCGAGATATGCGATGCCAAGCGGCGGCACCACAATATCTTCTTTTCTGATCTCCCGCGGCGGAGGCTGTATGAAAAGTGCTCTCAATCAGTTCCCCTAATCTTTCAGCGATATTTCTGCCGCGGATATTTTATATTTCCTGAGCCATTTATGGAAATCGCGCACCGTTGTCCTGATGCGGGGGCGGAAATCCCTGCGTTTTTGTATCATAAGCGGCAACTTCCTCAGTGCATCGGCATAGGCACGGAAGAGCACCTTCATGAGACCAGGGGCTGAACTGCCCTCAATGAACCTCCCGGCAGCTCCCCTGCCTGTCAGCGCTGCATATGCGGTAAGTGTCAGTCTGACGAGGGTGTACCAGGGGCTGAGCAGGATATCCGTGAACGGGAAGTACTTAATAAGCACCCAGACCCTGTTCCTCTCCACGAGATACGCTTTGAACGGCGAATAGGTCCCCGCGGTTGCCGATGAGCGGTGATAGACGACCGATGCCGGCACGAAAAGGCATTTCCAGCCTGCGAGCCTGGCCTTGAGGCCGAGGTCCGTGTCATCCCCATAGGCAAAGAAATCAGGGTCGAAGGCGTCGATCTCATCCAGCATCATTTTTGCGTAGAGGGCAGCGCAGCCGCTCGGGAAAAAGATTTCTTCCTGCAGGTCATATTGTCCCCGGTCGATCTCATTTTTGCCGCGGCCTCTGTTCAGCCCATCGGGATAGATGAGGTGGCCGGCCGTGTCGATCATGTCTCTTCTGTCATAAAAAAGGATCTTCGACGCCCACATGCCGAATGTGCTGTCAGAGCCCTGTGCTGCTGATACCAGTCCTTCCAGCCAGCGGCGGTCAGCGACAGCGTCATTGTTGAGAAGCGCGATGTGAGAGCCGGCGGCTGCGGCGATGCCGATATTGTTGCCTTCAGCAAAGCCGAGGTTCGCGCTGTTCCTGATAAGCCGTATGCGTGTTCCGTACCGCTCCTCAAGGTACGGTACGGAGCCGTCTGTGGAGCCGTTGTCCACGACGATGATCTCAAGAGGCGGACAAGACTGACTGAAGAGCGATTCCATGCACTCTTCAAGAAGATGTTTTCCGTTATAGTTCAGAACAATGACAGAGACCGTAAGGTCAGAGGGGCAGGTCATGAATTGCGCGAAAGGTATTCGTCAAGGGCGTCTTCCCAATGCCGGAGTGGCGGGATGCCCTCAAGCCGCAGCATGGTGTCGTTCAGCGCCGAATTTGCCGGCCGTCTGGCAGGGCGGTTGAACTCCTCGGATGTCACCGGCAGTATCTTCTTGCTGATACCACGTTTCTCCATGATCCCGACCGCGAACTCGTACCAGGTGCAGACGCCTGAGTTTGTCGCATGATAGATGCCGTATCCGTGTCCTATGAGTTCTCTGAGCAGACGCGCGAGATCGTCCGTAAGGGTAGGTGAACCGAACTGGTCGTTCACCACCCGAAGGGTATCCTGCTCTGCAAGGAGACGGATGATGGTATCGACGAAGTTCTTGCCGTTGCTGCCGTACAGCCATGATGTGCGCACGATGTAGAACCTGTTCGTAAGGGAAGAGACGAACTCTTCTGCCATAAGCTTCGATATGCCGTACTTGCTGACCGGCCGCGGCGTGTCCCATTCGTCGTAGGGCGAGGTCTTCATGCCGTCGAACACATAGTCGGAGCTGATATGGATGATTGGACAGCGCGTTTCTTCGCAGGCTATCGTAACGTTCCTTGTCCCGATGCCGTTCACCAGGTATGCGGCCTCCGGTTCTGTCTCGCAGGCATCGACGTTCGTGAACGCAGCGGCATGGATCAGATAATCAGGCCGTGCATCCCGCAGCTTCGTTACTGCATCGTCGAGGCTGGTCACATCAAGCTCTGCATGGGAAAATGGAATGAGATTGAGGTCGGAGAAGGTCCTTCTGACAGCATGGCCGAGCATGCCGTCCGCACCGGTCAGCGCCACATTCATTCTTCCAGCCTCCCCCCGTACTGAAGCTGGTAGTATTCGAGATATTCGCCGGAGATGACGCGCTCCCACCAGCGCCTGTTCTCAATATACCATGCGACCGTGTCGGCAAGGCCCTGGTCAAAGGGTATTTCAGGTCTCCATCCCAGGGCCGCCTCCAGTGCTGAGGGATCGATCGCGTATCTGCGGTCATGACCGGGCCGGTCCTTGACAAAGGTAATGAGTCCGAACAGGCCTTCCCTGTCCCTGCCGGTCCTTTCGGCAATGATCCCAAGAAGAGCGCGGATGATGTCGATGTTCTTCTGCTCGTTCCTGCCGCCGATGTTATAAATATCGCCGCCTTTTGCCCGATGGAATGCTATGTCAACGGCCCGATTGTGATCAAGCACATGGATCCAGTCACGCACGTTCTGACCGTCGCCGTAAACCGGGATCGTCTTTCCCCGGAGCGCATGGGAAATGACGAGAGGGATCAGCTTCTCGGGAAACTGGTAGGGGCCGTAGTTGTTCGAGCAGCGTGTGATGAGCAGGTCCATGCCGTAGGTTTCGTGGTATGCGCGGACAAGGAGGTCGGAGGATGCCTTGCTCGCTGCATAGGGGCTGTTCGGGACGATGGGAGACCGTTCAGTGAACAGGCCGTGCCCGATCGAACCATACACTTCATCTGTTGAAACGTGCAGCATGCGGCAGTCCCGCTTACGCGCAGCCTCAAGCAGGTTCTGCGTACCGATAATGTTGGTCTGCAGGAAAGGAAAGGAATCAAGGATAGAGCGGTCGACATGGCTTTCAGCCGCAAAGTGTATGATCGCATCAAACTCGAGGGATTCGATAAGCTTCTTGTCGCAGATGTCGCCTTTTACAAAAGTATAGCTTGGCAGGTGCTCGATATCCCGGAGATTTTCGAGGTTGCCCGCGTAGGTGAGCTTGTCGATGTTGACGACCGTGTGTTCGGGATGCGCAGCAAGGAGATACCTGATGAAGTTCGAGCCGATAAAGCCTGCGCCACCGGTGACCAGGATCTTCATCAATCGATCCTGTAGGGTGAAGCCGGGTCGTTTTCGTATCTGATCTCGTCCACCGGCAGTTCCTTGTCCCATCCCTTGTAGAGCTTGTCCGGCATATTGATCACGAGAGCGTCCGTTTCGCCGATGTTCCGGTACGCATGAACGACCTTCGGAGGAACGATCGCAATGTGCGGCGTTCCCTTGGTATCGAAGACCACATGCTGCTGATAGGTCGCGGAATCCTTCCTGTTGTCCCAGAGATAGAGCCTGAAGTTCCCCAAAAAGCAGAAATAGTCAGACTGCTCAAGGTGTTCATGAGGCCCTCGGGCCACCCCTGGCCTGGTCATCGAGACATACGACATGACAGGAACGAAATCGATCTCGTCCTCCCTGAACGACTCGATAAGCCATCCGCGTTCGTCATGAAACTGCTTCAGCTCTTTGATAAGAACGCCGTCCACGCGACCTCCCTGATGAAATATGCTGATAGTATACCATCCTTTGAACAGATAAGATGAGAGTGCCTTATGAAAAAAAAGCTCTCGGGGAATCCCGCAACCTCCTTCTGACTCAATCCGGCATGTAATACAAAAATTCAGGAAGAGTCTGAAGAAAGATAAGAAGGGGAACTACTTCTTTTTCCCTGAGGAAAAGTGTTTCAGCTTGCCGATGCTCTGAGAGATGTGCTCAAGTCTGTCAAGGATGGTTTCCTGCGTCTTCATGATCTCGATCATCATATGCTTGATCTCTTCGATCTCGCTGATCTCCTGGATCTCCTTGTCCTGGTCAATGGCTCAGTCCTCTTGAACCAGTATACAACAAAAAGACCTGCCGATCGTGATGAAAACGGCAGGTCTTTATTTTCATTTAAAGACAGCAGGATTACTTGTTGTTCCGGGCGAATTCCTTGATGATCTCCTGGCCGATGACATTCCTTTGTATCTGGTTCGTGCCTTCATAGATCTGAAGGATCTTTGCGTCACGCATCATCTTCTCGCCCGGGTATTCTTTCATATATCCGGAGCCTCCCATGATCTGTACCGCATCGGTCGTCACCTTCATGCCGAGATCGGTGGCAAAACACTTTGCCATGGCAGAGACCTTGGATACTTCCTTTGCCCCGCTGTCCACATAACGGGCCACGGAATATATCAATGCACGGGCTGCTTCGATGGAGGTGGCCATATCCGCAAGCATATGCTGGATCGCCTGAAAGCTGATGATCGGATGCCCGAACTGGACCCTTTTACGTGCGAACTTCACCGCCTCGTCGAACGCACCCTGGGCAACGCCGAGGCCCTGGGCACCGACACCCGTACGGGAGCTGTCAAGGGTCTTCATGGCAACGATAAAGCCCATGCCTTCCTTTCCGATAAGGTTTTCCTTCGGGATGCGGCAATTATCGAACACGAGCTCAGTGGTTATGGATGCCCTGATGCCCATTTTGTTCTCTTTCTTGCCGAAGCTGAAGCCGGGTGTCCCTTTTTCCACGACAAAGGCGGACGCGCCGCGGGGCCCCTTCGCCCGGTCGGTGATCGCTATGATCGTGTAGACATCGGCTACACTTCCGTTCGTGATCCACTGCTTCGTGCCGTTCAGCACATATTCATTTCCATCGAGTTTTGCCGTTGTCTGGATGCCGCTGGCATCACTTCCGGCATTTGCCTCGGTAAGGCCGAACGCGACCAGCTTTTTGCCTGCTGCAATATCGGACAGGAACTTCTTCTTCTGGGCATCGGAGCCGAAGAGCAGGAGCGGATACGTACCGAGCGCGTTGGCAGCATAGGACGTCGACACGCCCACACAGGCGCGGGAAAGTTCTTCGACCGCAATGCAGAGTTCCAGGCATCCCTTGCCGAGGCCACCGTACTCCTCAGGGATGAAAAGACCGAAAAGATCTGACTGAGCGAGCACCTTCATGATCTCCCAGGGGAACTCGCCGGTCTCATCCAGTTCGCCCCTTACCGGAACGATCTTCTCTTCGGCGATCTGCCTGGCAAGATCCCGTATCATTATCTGCTCTTCAGTCAAAAAATAGTCCATGGTTAGTCCTCCGGCTTTTAAAGTCTCAAACAGCAAGAAAGAAACGTTATCGAACATTCTACCAGATACCTGCAGATTTTTGAAAGGAATAATATTATATAAGTGCCTGAATTTTCTTGAAATATTCCTTTCTGCACGTCTCCTCCGCGGACCGGAGGAGATCGAAGGCAGGACTGAAGTTGTCCCCGCTCGCGGAAAAAATGCCGTGGCCGAAGACCAGTACAGCCTTTCCTCGGGTCATGGCTTCAGGCACCGTATGGACCAGCCCGGTTGGCCCCGTGCCTATCTCTCCGGAAACGACAGGCATGCCCGAGACCGACCGCTCCGTTCTGCAGGACCGGTAGCAGGTCGACATGTCGCATCCCTGCTTTCTGCAGGACATGGACATGATGACCGTGAACTTCGGATGACCGTGTATGATGGCACGCCTTCCGGTCCTTCTGAAGATGCTGATGTGCGCGGACAGTTCGGATGAAGCAGTGATCCCGGAAGAGGATGAACCATCAAGGGGGACAGCATCGATGCAGGCCTCAAGCTCATCCATGGAACTTCCCGTCTGGCTTATGTAAATGGTGTCCCCGTAGATATAGGAGATATTGCCGAAATACGAATCAACCAGTCTCTGTCTCACCAGCTCTTTGCCGGTATCGGCCATCTGCCGATATATTTCATCAATTTCAGCGGGTGGGGAGAGGGGGACGGCATCGCAGCCGAGGACCGGAGCCGGGACCTTTCCGGATATTTCCCGGTAAGCCTCCAGAAGTTCCGCATTCCTGTCGGCTCTGCGGCCCGCAAGGTCGTCAAGATGGTACATCACGTCCGTGAAGAACTTCACGAATGTCGAGAAGCAGACGGAACTGAACGATACAAACGCCTGTTCAGGGCTTACGGTGCCGAAGGAGATGATACCCTTATCCCCGACGATCGCTGCCTTGCGGTGTGACAGTGCCGTGACAACCGCTTCTGCCGAGAGGACGGGGATAACGGGGATATCATGAAGAAATGTGCGCGTCTCGCAGTCTGTAGGCACCAGACACCCATTATGATGAGCCGCAAGATACCGCAGGATGCTCCTGTACGGCTCTGCGGGTTCAGCATAGAGAAGGGCATTTATGTTCATGCGGTCAAAGACCTTGAGCAGCTCGGGGTCGATATCTGAAAGGCTCCTGTTCGCCGTGAACTCTGCATCAAGGCCGATAAGGGCAATGCTCTCTCTCTCTGCCAGTCCCTGACTTACGATCTTGCCGACGTATTTATCGATGAGTTTCTTCATGAGTATTCAGTTTGTCTGTCGGAGGTGTTGTCTTACGCCGCGCCCTTTCCGGCCTTTTGCTTTTGTTCCGCGCCATATGCCGCTTTTACACATATTCTCCCAGCCCCAGTTTCTCCATGAGCTCTGCGGTCGGCTTGCCATGGGCGTCATATCCCCTGATCTTGTAGTAATTGCTCCGGGCATCAAGGAACTCCTGCCGGACAAGAGGCTTTATCCTGATGTTCGGTGACGATGTGCCTTCTTCCGTAAAGAACCGCCCCGGCAGATCGTCGTCATCCGCGTCGAAGCCGTTGAGCGAGTTAAGGTAGCGCTCGAGAACGTAGATCCTTTCCCCGGTCCTGAGCAGCGATTGCGTATCGTATTCCCTGCCCGTGACTGCTGATACCGCCTTTGCGTATTCCTCGAGAGAAGCGGCAAAGAAGACGAACTTGCAGGCGGTCAGCGAGTCGATGACCGCATTCATGTCCTCGGCGATCTTGATGATCCTGGCTTTTCCCTCAAAGGAGAAACGGTCCGTGGCTACCGGCTTGCGCAGTATCTCGTGGCTGATCGGGTAGGCCCGCAGATGGCAGCCGCCACGGTTTGAGGTCGCATAAGCGAGCGCCATGCCGCACGCGCCCCGGGGATCATACGCAGGCAGTTCAAGTCCTTTGACCGACATGGTCGCGCCGGGCCTGCCGGAGGCATTCGCGTACCGATGTGATCCTTCGGAGAGCTGATTCCCCAGCCCGGTCCTCCGTTCGCCTATTGCCCGGATGGTATCAAGAATGTCTTCGGACGTAAGCTTCCTGTCCTCTATCTCTGCGTAGCAGGCAATGGTCGCCGCGGTGCTGATCGTGTCCATGCCGTATTCATTGCAGAGCCTGTTGGCTTCCACGATGGAGGCGGCGTCGTTGTTGAGGTTAAGCGCGCCGAAATGGGAGACCGTCTCATACTCGGGGATCACTTCGCCATGTTGACCGATCTTCTTGCAGAGGATAGGGCATCCCCTGCACCCGGTCTTCTTTGTCCGGTAGATATGCTTCAGGGCATACCCGGCATAGGAGGACGAGTGATCGTAAAAGGTCTGCCTGAAGTTGCCGGTCGGTTCCATCCGCCGGGCATGGATGAGGTCAACAAGCGCCGCCGTCCCGAATTCCGCTAGGCCCAGTTCTCCGAACACGGCCTGCGACGCCCTGAGCAGCCTCATGATCTCCTCACGGCTTGCCCTCAGGGCTGCTCTGTCAAAGATGTCGAATGTGCCGTTTCCCCTGACCCGGATCGCTTTGAGCTTCTTCGCCCCCATGACAGCGCCCATGCCGCCCCTCCCCGCAAGATAGTGTCCGTCAAAGACGATGGAAGCGAACCTGACCTGTTTTTCTCCGGCGACCCCGATAACGGCATCAGCTCCGTCCGTGCCGAGAGCTGTCCGCACATCGGTCACGTTCTTCCCTGCGAGAGCGGAAGCGTCCGAAATGGTAACCTTCTGGTCCTCAATGGTGATCAAAGACCATGTTGGGGCGATCCCGGTGATCTCGATGATGTCGAAGCCGGCATGCTTGAGCTCCGTGCCGAACTTGCCGCCCACGGAACAGTCAAGTACGGTCCCGGTGAGGGGGGAACGAGATATGACCGAGGCCCGTCCGGATGTCGGCGCTTCCGTTGCGACAAGGGGGCCTGACGCGATGATGAGCGGCGTCGCGGGATCGTCGAAGTTTCCGGTCAGCCTCCTGCCTGCGAGGGCAATGCCGGCCCCTCTGCCGCCGATGAACTTTGACACTATGTCCGGCGGGGTGCCGATGACCGTCGCACTGCCGGTGGAAAGGTCTATGCGGAGGCTTCTGGATGTGTACCCGTACATGGACAGAGGTTCAGGCGCTTACATCTACATCGGATATGATCAGGCTGGGTGAACCGAGAGCGCCGTAGAACCGGAGGTCATCGGACACGCCCGAGACCTTGTTGAAGAAATCGAGCAGATTGCCGGAGATGACGGCCTCCTTTACGGGGTAAGCGGCCTTGCCGTTCTCGATCCATATGCCCGAAACGCCGATCGAAAAATCGCCCGATATGGGATTTGCCGTATGGACCCCCATGGCGTCAACAATATACAGGCCTTTCCCCAGTGCACCGAAAAGCCTGTCACGGGGGATGGAGGCTGCAGCGCCGGACGGTTCGATAAACAGGTTTGTGACGCCTACGCCGGGCAGTGCCGTGAAACTTCCGCGAACAGCATTGCCCGTTGACGCTGCGTTGCCCTTGCGAGCCGTGTAGGTGTTGAACAGGTAAGACCGAAGCACGCCTTCATGGACCAGCGGTGTGGTCTGAGTTGCTGAGCCTTCGTCGTCCAGAGGCTTGCTGCCGAGCCGGCCGGGAAGGAGACCGCTGTCAATGATGTTGAGCCGGGCGCTGATGATAGCGGTGCCGACCCTGTCAGCGAGAAGTGATTTCCCTTTTTGGACCGCATCGGAAGAGAGAGAGGAAGCAAAGACGCCGAGGAAATCATTTGCAACGGCATTATCGAGTATGACATCCGTTTTCATGCCCTGCATTTTCCGGGACCCGAGCAGCCTGACAGCCGCTGCTGCCGCAGTCCTGCCGACCTGCTCGAACGAGACGTCCTTCAGGAAACGCGAGCCCATGAAATCCCATCCTGTCTGGTTTTCATAGCCTGATTCGGCGACTGCGGTTATCTGGGCCGAGCACGAGGTGGCCTGATATCGCGCTGCTACGCCGCAGGAGTTGGCGATGACGGTCTCCGAAACCGTGAATGAGGCAGCGGGCTTCCGCACGCGCTTTATCCTGTCATCAGTTTCGTAGGCGGCCTTCTCCACCAGCATGGCCATGCGGATGGCGTCGTCTTCGTTGACGTCCCGGACGGCATCATCGAAGACCAGGACCTCGGATGCCGGAGATGCCTGCGCAAAGGTGAGCAACGGATCTTCGTCGACCGAACCCGCTGCTTCCAGCGCCCGCATGACGACCTCGCCGGAATCCCGGATTTCCGTAGAGAAGGAAAACCCCAGCCTGTTGTTCCTGATCACCCGCACGGCGTATCCCGAACTGAACGATGTGGAGAGGGATTCTACTGCCTGGTCCTTTATCTCGGCCGATACGTTCCGGTAGGACTTGAAGAACACCTCGGCCTGGTCAGCCCCGCCTCTGAGCGCACGGGACACGATGTCCGCGGCCATGCCCGGATCAAGGCTCATAATAGGTTGCTGATGCAGTGTCCGATTCCCAGACGGTCACTGCAGAGACCCTGACATGCTCCTCCGTGATCTTCTTCTTCAGGCTGTCGAATATCCATTTCGCAATATTCTCCGAAGAGGGATTCTTTTCAGTGAAGGGGAACAGATCGTTGAGGTACGCGTGGTCAAGAGGCGCGATCACTTCACGGGCCATCCGTTTGAGGTCATGGAAGTCCATCGCGATATCTATGTCATTCAGGGTGTCGGCCATGACGTTGACCTGCACTTTCCAGTTGTGGCCGTGCATGTTCTCGCACTTGCCCTTGTAGCCCCTGAGCTGATGGGCTGCAGAAAAAGAGACTTCGATCGAAAGTTCAAACATGGATCTCCTCCGTGGTATTATGCGGTCTTCTTGAAGATGGATATGTAGGGGAGGTTCCGGTATTTGATGTCGTAGTCAAGGCCGTAGCCGACAACGAATTCGTTCGGTATCTCGAAGCCGACATAATCGATGGGCACGTCTACCTCTCTCCGTCCCTTCTTGTCGAGGAACGTGCAGATCTTCAGGCTTCGCGGTCCTTCGTTCAGGATGCGCTCCCGGAGGTAGTTCAGGGTGATGCCGGTGTCAACGATGTCCTCGACGAGAAGAACGTCCTTGTCGGCGATCTCTTCCCTGATGTTGTAATGCAGCTTGATCTCTCCGGAGGTCTCGGACTTCATGTAGCTTGAGGCAACGAGGAAATCGATCGTCAGCGGGACCCTGATGAGTCTCACCAGGTCACTGAAGAAGATGAAGGCCCCCTTCAAGATACCGACGGCGAGAAGGTTGCTCCCTTTGTAGTCGGCAGAGATCCTGTCGGCAAGCTCTTTGTTCTTTTGATGAATCTGCTCTACGGTGAGAAACGGCTTTCCTACGACCATGCATACCTCCGGGCATTATGAATATTCGCTTGTATATTAACGTTCCTGAGCATTAATCGCAACTGCCCTGACCCCGGGACGGCGACCGCCGGCATCCTTGCCATATGCCCTGTTCTTTAGTATGATTTTAGCGTGCCAGGTTCCCCG
This sequence comes from Nitrospirota bacterium, assembly GCA_012026685.1. Classification (GTDB taxonomy): domain Bacteria; phylum Nitrospirota; class Thermodesulfovibrionia; order Thermodesulfovibrionales; family UBA6898; genus UBA6898. The sequence goes on along the minus strand of VEOY01000138.1, from coordinate 18,703 downwards.
TTTCCGGGACATCTGCGGGTACGCAGGTCCGACAGGAGCAGGGGCTGGTCTGAGAAGCTTGCAGGCTTCTCGCCGCGCTGAAACTACGATAACAGGAGAGCGACCAGATGGAAGACCTCAAGACATCCGAAACATGGCGTGTGTTCAGAATACAGTCAGAACTCGTGGAGGGGTTTGAGACCCTGAACGACATCGGGCCGGCCGTCTCGATCTTCGGCAGTTCCCGCCTGGGCCCCGGACATAAGTACTATGACGATGCCGTGGACGTGGCAAAGATGCTCGCTGATGACGGGTTTGCCATCATCACGGGAGGCGGCCCCGGTGTCATGGAAGGTGCCAATAAAGGCGCCAAGAAAGGAAAGGCCCATTCCGTCGGGCTGAACATCGAGATACCTTCAGAACAGGTCCCGAACCAATACCAGGACATAAGCCTTTCTTTCCGGTATTTTTTTATCCGCAAGCTCATGTTCATTAAATATGCCATTGCTTACATTATCTTCCCGGGCGGTTTCGGGACCATGGACGAACTGTTCGAAGCGCTCACCCTCGCACAGACAAAGCGCATTAAGTCGTTCCCGATCATCCTGTATGGTTCGGAGTACTGGAAGGGCCTCATCGACTGGATGAAGTCGACACTGGTTGCGAACGGGACCATCGAGAGGGCGGACTTTGCACTCTTTTCCATCGTAGACAAACCTGAAGAGATCCGGTTCCTCATCAATGAGCATTTCAGGGTCTTTGGGGGTATCCGGCCGCAGGGCGGGGCAAAGAATCCGCCGGACTCCTGATCCCGGATAACGGAACCGTGACGAAGAGCAAACTGTTCATAACCTGCAGCCGTGGTGTCGATGCGTGGCTCGAGCAGGAGATTGCTTCCCTTGGATTTCCTGTCCTGGCCAGAACAGCGGCAGGGATAGAGACCGAGGGCAGCATGGAAGATGCCATGGAACTGAACCTGCACCTCAGGACAGGGCTCAGGGTGCTTTTTCTCCTGGCGGAGTTCACGGCGCGCGACCCGGACGACCTTTACCGGAAGGTAACCGCCATGCCCTGGGAAAAGATCATCCCTCTCGACGGTCATTTCAGCATTACGTCGACGGTCCAGACGCCCACCATTGACAACAGCCGCTTTGCGAGTCAGAAATGCAAGGACGCGGTCGCCGACCGTTTCATGAACAAGATCGGCAGGCGCCCTGATTCCGGCCCTGAGCGGGACAGGTCCGTTATTCATCTTCACTGGCAGGAGGATCAGTGCAAGGTCTATATTGACACCTCCGGAGAGCCGCTTTCAAAGAGGGCATACCGCAGGATGCCCTGGAAGGCCCCGCTGCAGGAGACTCTGGGAGCCGCCCTTGTCATGGCTTCGGGCTGGCATGGCACGGGTAACTTTGTGAACCCCATGTGCGGCAGCGGTACGCTTGCCATCGAGGCAGCGCTGATCGGCACAGGCAGGCCGGCAGGAATACTTCGGGACAATTTCGGTTTCATGCACCTGAGGGATTTTCGTGAAGATGACTGGAAGAAGCTGAGGGACAGAGCGCGGGCCGAGGGAAGAAAGACCTTCCCGGGAAGGATCATTGCAACGGACATCAGTGCGGATGCGGTCGATACGGCAAGGAAGAACGCGCGCACTGCAGGCGTCGAACACCTGATCGAATTCCGGGCATGCGCTTTTGCCGATACCGAAATTCCTCAGGATGGCGGTGTCGTGCTCATGAACCCGGAATATGGCGAACGGCTGGGAAAGGTTTCAGAGCTTGAGGATATCTACCGCCGGATAGGGGACTTCCTGAAGCAGAAATGCGGGGGGTACCGCGGCTATGTCTTTACGGGAAATCCGGAGCTGGCGAAGAAGATAGGGCTGCGGACCAACAGAAAACTGCTGTTCTTCAATGGACCGATAGAGTGCAGGCTGCTGGAGTATGAGCTTTATCAGGGAAGCAGAAAAACGAAATGACGGCCCAGGGGAATATGACGGGGGCATATAGGGCATTGACGGTATAGGCATTCTGATGATACTATCTGCCTAAGGAGGGGATATGTGGTCAGAAAACGAACAGAGAAAAGATGCCCGTTACACCTATCTCGTGAACGCGGAATATGTGCTGGATCCTCCGGCGACCGATGAAATACTTCAGGGCGCGATAGTTAATTTGAGCAGTTCAGGAATTGGCCTGTTCGTGTCGAAACCTCTCGACATCGGACAGGAGATAAAGATCCTCAGTAATCTGCCAAACTTTGCCGGCACCGCTGTTGTTCGATGGATAAAGCAGGTCGGCGGCTGTTACAAGATCGGGGCAGAGTGTTACGCTCCGGACCACATGCTGTCTGAGCAGTTGCCGCTGGTGTAACGCATACCTGCGAACCGGGCGGTCGCGCCTGGAAAAAAAGCTTTTCTCCTTTGGCCGGGTACGGCGCCTGAAGTTCCCGGACGTGTCTGTCCGATATGCCTTTTCCCTCCTGAATCCTGCTGTGCACGATGCCGATGAAGCAGAAGGAAAAGGTTCCGGAACGTGATATACTGCAGGTAAGGAGGATGCCATGAAACGATCTGCGCGTATTTTCATCCATACGGCATGTCTGGTGCTGATCTTGTCCTGCGTTTCCTGCACTCCGGGAGTTCGCCTGAGTTCACAGAGTTGGCAGGGCGGGGTGTCGGGAACGTACACGGTGATCTACTACGGCTGCAATTTCAGCGAAGATCTTGAGACCGTGGTTTTTCTCGACAGGGAAGGCGATCAGTATACCATTGAGCCATTTGCCCCGGATTTCAAATACCGGGTGAAGAAGGGAGTTGATGCCAGGGATGCTTTTTCACACATTGAAGGCTTCCTTCGTTGCAGCACGGCATTCCAGGGGTCGCAGGTGAAGAGGATCATAGCTCCCAACGGCCAGGCGTTGGGATATGAGGTGCGGCCTGTCTATGCCCCGTTCGTATACGGAGCCGGTGATGTGCTCAACGTCGACTACTGGCTGAATGGCGATAAGGCCGTCGCCTATATACGGCTTGACCCGACGATCGAAAGACTGATCTACGGCGGAAGCAGCGTTATAGATGAATGAAGAGGTCCTTTGTCCTGCACCGGATCTTTTCCGTCCAGGGTGAGACGGAGTTGACTGCCGCATGCTGATGGCGTGCGCACCCCACAGGCCGAATTTCCCGGCTGTGTATGATTTTACCGCCGCAATGGTGCATGTGGTAAAATCATGCAGATCAACATCCGGGAATCCGTGAAATACCCCGGGGAGGAGAACATAATGAATGGCAATCGGGTTTCAGTGCTCAAGGGTCATGCAGCCGGAGCGATGTTGCTGATTTTTTCTGTTGTCTCGGCATTTCTCTTATGTGAGGTATCTGCGGAAGCATCGGGCAAAGACGATTGCGTTGCCCACTATCAGAAAAAGGCCAAGTGCCAGGCGGCAACGTATATTATCGCCGAGACATGCAAATGCAAATATGACAGCAACTGCCGGTATCCGAACAGCAAGGCCATCGAATGCATACTGGATAATATCAGGGACGCGCAGGACAACTCTGCCGCCTATCTGATGAGAAATTCCTGCATTCAAAAGAACCTGCTGACCGGGAAGTGACGGGGGAACATCTGAAGACCGGCTGACGCGGCAGCGTTTGCCGCTTTCGATACCAGCCTGACCGCAGTTCATAGGTAATTTTTCCCTGCAGAGAAGCTCGCAGGCCGGGCCGGACAACTGAGGGCATAAGCACAGAAGAACCTTCTGCGAATCCGTTCGCGGCATGAGGACCAAAATTAAAAAACGGAGCAACCATGACGAAAAAGACCGATAAACCTTCTGGTGCTGTGCACGCAACATGGGACTTGCGGCCTCTTTTTGCAGGGGACGACGACCCCCGCATCGAAAAACAGAAGATGGAGATACGAAAACGCAGTTATGCGTTCATCAATACGTGGAAGGGCCGCGGGGATTACCTGAAGGACCCTGCTCTGCTTGCCCGCGCTCTTGACGGATACGAACGCTGGATGCGCGATTGCGGGACTGACGGCAATCCCGGATATTACTTCTGGCTGAGGTCCCAGATCGACAGGAACAATACCGACCTGAAGGCAAAGTATAACAAGATCGAGGAATTCAGCAAGAAGATCGGCAATGATATCCAGTTCTTTCATTTGAGGATCGCGAAGATCCCCCCGTCCCTCCAGAAGAAATTTCTCGCATACGGGGGGCTTCGGAAATACCGTCATTTTCTTGAGCGTATTTTTGCCGAGTCGCGGTACCTGCTCAGTGAGCCCGAAGAGAAGATCATGAATCTCAAGTCCACGACCTCATACGGCAACTGGGTCAGGATGACCTCTGATTTTCTTTCGCGCGAGGAGCGCAGGGTGCTGCTGGAAGACGGATCAGCAGCCATGAAGCCGCTGCCCGAGATCCTGAGCCTGATGAACAGCCAGAGGAGGAATGTGCGGGACAGGGCGAACCGGGCATTCAATGATATATTGGTGAATAATGTCGACATCGCCGAGATCGAGATCAACTCCGTTCTTGCGAACAAGAAGGTGGACGATGAGATCAGGAGCGTGCCGCGGCCTGACCTCCCGAGGCACATCAGCGATGACGTGGAAAGCAGTACCGTCGATGCGCTGGTAAGCGCCGTGTCCGGCCGCTTCTCCATTTCCCGCGCGTTCTATAAGCTCAAGGCAGAGCTGATGGGCGTGAAGAGGCTCCGATATCATGAACGGAACGTGGAATACGGAAAGATCGACAGGCGATATCCCTATCATGAAACCGTGAGGCTTGTCAGGGCGGTCTTTGCCGGGCTGGATCCGCAGTTTGCGGATATCTACGATAAGTTCATCAGCAACGGCCAGTTCGATGTATACCCGAGGAAAGGGAAGAGCAGTGGCGCCTTTTGCGTGCATCACCTGATATCGCAGCCGACCTATATCCTCCTGAACCATACAAACAAGCTTGCCGATGTCCTGACCCTTGCCCATGAACTCGGACACGGCATCAATAACGAGCTGATTCGCGAGAAGCAGCACAGTCTGGATTTCGGCACGCCGACTTCGACCGCCGAGGTCGCCAGTACGTTCATGGAAGATTTCGTGCTCAGGGAGATCCTGCGCCGCGCGGACGATGAACTGAGACTCAGCATCATGATGATGAAGCTCAAAGACGACGTGTCGACGATATTCCGGCAGATCGCGTGCTACCGGTTCGAGCAGGAGCTTCACCGGGCGTTCAGGGACAAGGGCTATCTTTCGAAAGAGGAGATCGGCCGGTTGTTCCGGGAACACATGGCGGATTATATGGGACCCTCGGTGGAACAGTCCGCCGGCTCGCAGAACTGGTGGGTCTACTGGAGCCATATCCGGCAGTTCTTTTACGTCTACTCCTATGCGAGCGGCCTTTTGATATCGAAGTCCCTCCAGAATTCGGTACACCGGCAGCCTGCGTTTATCTCCAAGGTGAAGGGGTTCCTTTCCGCCGGTCTCTCCGACAGCCCGAAGAATATCTTCAGTGCCCTCGGCATAGACATATCCGATCCGGGGTTCTGGAACAAGGGACTTGACGAGGTCGAGGTCCTTCTTCAGGAAACAAGAGCACTCGCGCAGAAGATGAAGAAGATCACGGGAAGGAGAGCGTAGGACATGAACCGGCGCATATCAGCGGCAGGAAACCTGAGCATTTTCTGCCTTGTCTTTCTTTTTTTTGCGGCGGTATGTGCTGTGAGCTGGCCTCTGCCGGCGGCCGCGGAGCGTCTCTCGGTTGATGCGATCGAAAAAGACGACCCTGAGAAATCGTACGGAGAAATCCTGCTGGAAAGGATCGCTGAAGGAGATTTTAAACGCAGGCTCATCGGATGGATCGACAGGTCCACATGAAAGGGGTGCCTCACAGACCAGGCAGTTGCGCCTGGCACGACAACGGGGCTTTGCGACAGTCTGCAGGATGGTTTTTATATTCTCAGCATCACCTTTAACACCATGAAGGAAAAGAGCCCGACGAAGATCAGGCATGATGTCATGGAAACAGATGCTGCCCGTGCCGCAGTGAACGCCGCCGGATGGAGCTATGCACCGGAGTTTTTTTCCGCCTGTAAAAGAGACGGCGGCGATCCCCGGGAAGCCCGTTCGGAAAGAGAGAGGCGGGTCTATTGCGGGAAAGACGGACGGGCCTATTGGGAATATGTGGAAGGATATGCAGATGTCGGCCCGACATATAAGGGGCAGCCTCTGAACAGGGAATATGCTGTTCTGTACCGGGCGATCGCAAGCCCTTCCCCTGCCGATTAAAGCTTTTCAGAAATTTCCGGAGGGGTCCTGTTAACCCTGCTTCTATCCCGATCAGGCGTGTACTGCACAAAACCCGGGAGAGCCGTGATGAACAGATGTCCGGCATCTTCCGGTCCTGCCGGCATTTCCCTGTCCCCCTCACCGCGCTTCTGATCATGCAGGGCGGAGAGTTCCTGGTATGCTACAATGTGGATGTGCAGACCTCAGCCGGTCCATATGACGCAGCCCCACGGAACATAGTCATGGATCCTGCCTGGCCAGAGATTCGTCTGTTTGTCGGGAGCCTCATGGCATGAACGCAGCCTGGAAGACAGATACCGGTCTTGTGAGAATAAATAATCAGGACGCTGTTCTCGTTGATGAGGCGCACGGGATATTTCTGCTGGCCGACGGTATGGGTGGGCACAGAGCAGGAGACGTTGCGAGCGCTCTTGCCGTAAACGAGGCCCTTGCCTTCATACGGAAGGAACTTTCCCGTACGACAGATGATCCTGACGTCTCCGGCATCCTGGAAGGAGCGATTCTGCGGGCACATCGTGTCATACAGGAAAAGGCGATGACCGACAGCAGCCTGGAGGGCATGGGGACCACGCTTGTCGAGCTTTTCCTGCAGGGGAACACCGCGTATATATGTCATGTCGGTGACAGCAGGGCATATCTCTTTCGTGGGACGCTGCAGGTACTCACCAGGGACCATAACCTTGGTGGCTCGTATGTCGGGCGGGGGAATATGAAACGCGAAGAAGTTCCTCCGTATCTGTGGCATATGCTCACTCAGGCGCTCGGGGCGCGTGAATGTCCTGTCCCGGACAAGAAGGTGCTTGAGCTTGAACAGGGGGATATCCTGCTGCTTTGCTCTGACGGACTTACGGGCATGCTGAGCGATGATGAGATCGGAAGCATTATGAGAGGGCACAGGGACAGCCTTGGCAGAATGTTGGACATCCTTATCCGCGACGCGAACAGCAGGGGCGGCAGAGATAATATCTCCGCGATAGCGGTGGAAATATAGGTGAACATGCCGGACGGAAACGGAACCCCTGCGGATTTCACGCTTGTTACCTGTCGCAGCTGTCAGGTGAAAAACAGGATCCCGAAATCGCGGATGTCCGAATGTCCAAAGTGCGGGAAATGCGGCTCCCTCCTTGTTGCCCCTCCTCATCCTCACCCGGCAGAATCTTCCGGTCGGTCTTCTGAAACGACATCGTATGAACGAAGTTCTGACAGGACATCTGACCGTGGTGCTCAGGGAAGGACATATGAGAGCGGCGAACTGATTGCCGGCAGATACCGGGTCCAGGATGTATTCGGCGGTGAAGGCAAGAGTTCCATGGGGATAGTGTACGTGTGTCATGACCGTGAGCACGACAGGCTTCTTGCCCTGAAAACGGTGCAGGGCAGGTATCTCGATTCAATAAAGACCCGCGATGCCTTTAAGAAAGAGGCTCTCGCGTGGATACATCTGGAGAAACATCCCCATATTGTGAGGGCCTACTGGGTCCGTGAGATCGACCATCACATGTTCATAGCCTGTGAGTACATTGCTCCAGATGCGGCCGGACGCAACACGCTTGCGCCATATTTGAAGAGTGCCTTTTCCCTGAAGCGGATACTGGGGTGGGCGATCCAGTTCTGCCACGGAATGGAATATGCGTGCTCCCGAGGGGTAACCCCGCACCGGGACATAAAGCCGGATAATATCATGATCACGATGGACGGGGATGTGAAGATCACCGATTTTGGCCTGGTGGGCTTAGGGGACAAGAACCGGAGCTCCGGCGAGATCAGGGACCTGATGCAAAAGAATCAGGAAGCCCTGACATTCCTTGCACCGGCTGACAGGAGGCTCGTTGCAGGTTCGCCCCCGTGGATGGCGCCAGAACAGTTTTACGGTGTGGCTGAGCTGAGGAGCGACATATACAGCTTCGGTATCGTTCTGTTCCAGATGGTCAACAGCGGAGAACTTCCTTTTCAGCCGCGTCGTGGAGATTCCTGGAGGGTCGCACACAGGGAATATCCTCTCACCCGGATATCAGGGAAAGGAGCGGCACTTGAGCGAATTATACAAACCTGTCTGCAAAAACACCGCGATAAGAGATATGACGATTTCAGCGTATTGAGGCGGGACCTTGAAGAGGTCTTTGCCTCCGAGATCACCAGAAAAACAGGGGAATTGCCGCCGGCACCGCCGCATCATGAGGATCTGAGGGAAGCCGACCTGATCAATAAAGGCATGTCTTTTGCCAATCTCGGTCTCATTGATGAGGGCATCCGTAACTATCGGGAGAGCATACGGCTGAATCCGGGGAATGCATACGCGCACTATAATCTGGGAAATGCTCTGGCACAGAAGGGCCATTCCGCAGACGCCATCAGGGAATACCGGGAGGCTGTCAGGATCGAGCCTGATCTGACCGCTGCACACTTCAATCTCGGCATCACGCTGTTCAGGGCGGGTCATCTTGAAGAATCGATCGCTGCTTACAGCGAAGCCATAAGGACCGATCCCTTTTTTGCCATGGGATACCTGAACCTCGGTGTGGCGTTCCAGAAAAAAGGAGCAATGGCCCAGGCAATAAGGGCATTCCGGGATGCTGTCAGGATCGAGCCCGATCTTGCCGATGCGAACTACCGTCTTGGCAATGCTCTCGCTGCAACAGACCACATGGACGAGGCAATATGCGCCTACAGGGAGGCGCTGCGGGCTGCTCCCGGGCATGCCGAGGCCAGCAACAATCTTGGCGCGGTCTTCATCAGGAAGAATTTGCTTGACGATGCTATCAGGGCTTACGGGAAGGCTATAGCGGTCAGACCGGAATACGGGGATGCCCATTACAATCTCGGTCTTGCGTTCATCAGGAAAGCTATGCTCCGCGAGGCGGTAAGTGCTTTTGAAGAATTCCTGAAGCATTGCCGTCAGGACGATAATCGAAGAGGGAAAGCCGGCGAACTTATCAAAAAATTACGTTCTCAGGCAGACAAACAACATCGGTAGGAACCGGTTCCGGTACTCCGGTCCCGGGCTTTGCACCTTATGTCAGCGGTTTCCAGTTTATCTTGTACTCATGATCAGGCCACGAACTCCATGCCCGGTATTGCCTGCCCTGGCTCTCCCATATTACATAGGCTGTTCCATCGTTTGAGAACTCGGATTTCACTATCTTTCCCCTGGTCTGCAAAATATGATATTTCAGCCTGTCCAGCGGATGTTCCATGGCAATGGATGCGAACTGGTCCATGGTATCACGTTCCTTTTCAAACAGTTCAACTGCTTTCGGCATCATGGTCATATCCCCTCCGTCCTCAATCCGGCGTGCTCAAAGTCGTCTGCAAAATAATACCACAATCACGAATGTTCTGAAAGCGACGCATCGGTATTCGTGAGCTTCAGCCGCCGGCTTATCGGCCTCTGACGAAGACGACAGCATGTCTTTATGTCCGTCTCTTGTTCTTTTTCCAGAAGGCGAGATCGCTGATCATGAGTCTCAGCAGGTCCGGGAAGGTCTTCTGTGATACTTCCTTGCATCTGCAGCTGTCCTCAGCACCTTCTCCCTCACTGCGCTCTTCAGTAGGGCCTTTCGCGCGATCACCGCTGCCGGGATCAGCCACCGGCCGAAGACGTTTTTTCTTTGCAGAGGTCATAGCATATTCTAACAGGCCGACGGGGAAAGCGGCACGGTTTTATTGCAGTGCATGCCGGGGAAAGGCTTGATGAATGATGGAAGAAGAATCTGTTTTCCGCAGTTGCGCTCGGATGGCGGGTAACGTATGATAAATCCATGGCACAGGAAGAAGATTCCATGAAACAGCTCATCGACAGGCTGGCCGAGCTTTATGAGGTGCTCCCCGGCTTCTGGGACATATTCGGGACCTGGCATGCCGCAACTCTTGAGACGAAAAAAGGCGTCCTTGCCGCAATGAGACTGAAGGTTGGATCTGCTGAAGATATCGAACAGGAGATCCGGGCAAAGGAGACCGGCCAGTGGAAATCTTTTCTGGCCCCGGTCCATGTGATAGCCGAACATGAGCAGCCACTGGCCGTGCCGGTCTTTATCCCTGTTGAAAAAGGCGGGGAAGGCGGGCTTTCGGTGTCATTCGCTATGGATGACGAGGAGGGCAGGTCCGACGAAGTCCTGTTGTCTGGAGATGCGCTGTCCATGGACGGTGAAATGGTCATCGACGGGAAGAGGTATGTCAGGACCCTGCTGACCGATACTGCCAGACGACCGATGGGATATTACACGCTCACGGTCACTGTCCGCAACGGTGCCGGCAGTTCCGGCACGCTCTGGAAGAAAGCGAAAGTGATCATTGCGCCGGAAACCTGCTATTTGCCGGAGAATATCTGCGAGAGCGGCCTGTGGGGACTTGCCGTGAACCTGTATGCGATACGCTCCGGACGGAATTGGGGCGTCGGTGATTTCACCGACCTCGGGGAGCTGTGCAGGCACGTTGCCGCAATGAACGGCAGTTTTGTGGGCTTAAATCCTCTTCATGCAATTCCCAATACGCGACCGTACGGACTCAGCCCCTATTCACCGATCAGCAGACTGTTCAGGAATGTGATCTATCTCGATGTCGAAGCAGTCGAGGACGTCGCTGAATCGGCAGCTGCGCGTGCTGCCATGGATGACAGATCGTTCAGGACCGCATTGAATGAACTCCGGCACGCGTCGTTGCTGGACTATGAGAAGGTAGCTTCCCTGAAAATGAGTATCCTGCGGCACGCCTTCAGGCATTTTCATGACATGTCGTATGTTTCGGATACTGCGCGGGGCAGGGAGTTCAGGGCATATCTGGAAACAGAAGGAGAGACGCTCAGGTCGTTCGGCCTGTATCTCGAGCTCCGTGAACATTTTATGCGTACCGAAAATGTCTATGCATGGCAGGACTGGCCTGCCGCGTACCGTGGCCACGAACAGGACGCGGTCAGGCAATTCCGTCATGACCATGATCTGGAGATATTGTTCCACAGCTATGTCCAGTGGCTTCTTGACAAGCAGCTTGCCGATGTCCAGGCCGCCTGCTGCAGCGCGGGTATGAACGTGGGGCTTTACCACGACCTTGCCGTAGGGGCGATTGGCGGCGGCAGTGATATCTGGATGTATCAGGATGTTGCCGGAGGGGCCGATGTGGGTGCACCACCGGATGATTTCAATCCCAACGGGCAGAACTGGGGTTTCCCCGCGCTCATCCCCGAAAAACTGAGGGAGACGGGATATGAACTGTTCATCGAGACCCTGAGGCAGAATATGCGGCATGGCGGTGCGTTGAGGATCGACCACGCGCTCGGTCTGTTCCGCCTTTTCTGGATCCCTTCAGGTATGTCCCCGAAGCAGGGAGGATACGTCCGTCAGCCTGCGCGCGATCTTCTGAGGATCATCGCGCTCGAAAGCCGGCGGAACAGGACGATCGTCATAGCCGAGGACCTCGGCACGATCGATGAGGAGTTCAGGGAGATGCTGCAGCGGTTCAGGGTGTTCTCATACCGGCTGTTGTATTTTGAAAGGAACTATCCTGACCCGTCCTTCAAGTTGCCGGGGCAGTATGTTCCCACGGCATTGTGCGCGGTCACGACCCATGATCTGCCCACGCTGTACGGATACTGGGAAGGGCACGATATTGCGGTAAAGGGCCGGATAGGCATCTATGCGGATGATGATGCGCGGGAACAGGACCGCGCTGCGCGGCAACGGGACCGGGGACTTCTTCTGTCCGCGCTGAGGCAGGAGAACCTGCTTCCTGACGGTTTCCCTGAAGATCCGGCGATGGTGCCTCACATGACCCCCCTGCTGTGCAGTTCTATCTACCGGTACCTGGCAAGAACGTCCTGCAGGATGGCGCTGGTGAGCCTCGACGACGTCATCGGTACCATGGACCAGCAGAACCTGCCCGGCACCGTTGACCAGCATCCGAACTGGGTTCAGAGGACCCCCCTGACGCTCGAAGCCATTTTCAGTGATGACAGGTTCCGGGGTCTGAAAGAAGTTTTCCGGGAGCGGTCAGGCAAATGACCGCATAAGCAGTGCGTCAGTACCGGACGGAGAGCACGACAAAGACAGAGGTGCCGCCCGGACTGCTTACGGTCACGTCATCGCCGTCTGTCTTGCGCAAGAGGGCCCGGGCCATCGGCGAGTCGATGCTGATGAAGTTCTTTTCAGCGTCGGTCTCGTCAGCACCGACGATCCGGTATGTGCGGACCGCTCCGTCACTGTCCTCAATCTCGATCCAGGCACCGAAGAAGACCTTCGACGTATCGGCCGGTTTCCTGTCGATGACCTTCAGTTCGCTCAGTCTCTTTGAGAGAAAGCGTATACGGGAGTCTATCTGCCGAAGCTGTTTCTTCCCGTAGATGTACTCGGCGTTCTCCGAGCGGTCGCCCATCGCTGCAGCTTCGGCAACAGCCTGTGTGACCTGAGGGCGTTTCGTCTTCCACAGGAAGGAAAGTTCATCGCTCAGCCGTCTATGACCTTCCGGCGTGATATACGGTGATCTCTTGGGGTGATGTCCCGTCATGACGTCTTGCGCATGGTAAAGGGGCTTCAATCCTGTTTCCGGGGCTCTGCCTGCAGACCTTTTTCGACAAAGTCCATATTGATCCGGAGCATCTCCCCCTGGATCTTCCGGTAGTCCAGGGAATAGGTGCGCTGCAGTTCAGCGGCGATATCGGCGTAGCGGTTGAATACCTCGCCGATGGAAGTCGCAGGGTAATGATGCCGGAACTTGCCGCAGAGAATATGCGCGCTGTCCGTGTCGATATGCGGTGTTCGCTGCAGCGCCTGGCCGACGCACTGTGAGCATGCCGTTCTCAGTTCATCGGTATCTTCTCCTTCAGCCCGTCGGCGGAAAAGTTCCCCGACAGGCGTATTGTCCAGATCGAGGCAGGTGTGAAAGCCCATGCAGTTGGCGCAGCAATATCTCAGCTCATCGTTCATGGCCGCGATCAGGCAGGTCTCAAGGACATCCCTGAACGGCCCGTCCTGTACAGGGCCTGCAACATCCAGCAGCTTTTCGACAAATGCAACTCCATCATCGACAATGGCGGCCGGGGTCTCTTCGATCCTTTTGGCATTTTCCGCGCCGATGATCCCGGTCGCAAGGACAACGTGATAGCGCTGTTCGTCAGGGAAGAGGGCAAGGCGTCTCCTGAATTCCCTGCTGTTCAGTTCGCACATCACTGCGTACGAGGCATATGTTCTGTTGTCCTGCATATCGTTTCCCTGTTGCCGATCTCCCGTATGGATACAGAAAGTATACCCGCGAGCGACCTTTTAAGTCATGCCTCTTCTGGATATTGCTGCGGTCCTGCAGAAGAGCGTACAATATCAGAAATGACGTCCCGGGGGTAGAGAAGATGTGTGAGTTCTGCACGACACATGGTGAAGGGAAGATCTGGTACAAGAACGCTGCCAACTACGCCCGTGATCTTTTGTCCGACCTGAACCGCCGCAGGTACATCGAAAACTTTCTGACCTCTGCGTTCGCTGAGGGTTTCCAGACCCTCGGCAGGCTTGAGACCATCTACCGGAAAAAGGGGCGCCTCCCGAAAGCCGTGGAGGCCTCACTGGTCGCCAGGGCCAGGAAAGAGCATTTCGGTCAGGTGCTGCCGATCGAGGAGATCAGCGGACTGGTGCAGAAGGCCAGGACCGTAGTGCGCATGCCCTGCGCCTGCCGCTGGGACATTGAGAAAAAAGAAGAGCGCTGCTGTTACGCGGTCAGCTATGGGCCCGAAGCCTGGTATGACAGCATCGATATGAGCTATTTTGGAAAGGCATCTGATGAGGGCCTGGAGTCCCTGACCGCAGAGGCTGCTGTGCAGCAGATGGAGACCATGGAAGAGCAGGGCGCTGTCCATACCATATGGACGCTCATGACCCCGTTCATCGGCGCGGTCTGCAACTGTTCTGCTGAAGGCTGTCTTGCCATGAGGACCCTTTCCCGGATCAATGTCGAAACCATGGCGAGGGCAGAGCATGTCGCCAGGGTCGATGCGTCGCTCTGCAACGGATGCGGTCTTTGCGACGCGGCATGTCATTTCCGGGCGATCGGCAGCATTTCGCTGGAGGGCCGTATTCTGTCCCGCATTGATATCCGAAAATGCTTTGGCTGCGGTCTTTGCCGGAGGGCCTGTCCCGCGCGTGCCATTTCGCTGGTCCTGCGCTGACACCGGCACTCTCCCCTCTTCACACCTGCGGCAAAAAAGAGTACAGTAAGTGTCAGAAGCACCTTTACCGGATAACATGCAAAAAAAGGAGGACACGGTATGCGTCTGCACAGAATCATTCGCGGAGTGCTCATCATTGTGGCCGGATTCATCCTATGGCAGGGGGGAGCTATTGCCGAAGAGAAGTCCGAATTCAACCCCTATGTGGGGATCAAGGAGAACTTTCTGGTGAATGTCGGTAAGCGCGTTGCCATCAGGACCGAATCAGGGGATACGCTCGACGGCACTATTGCACGGGTAGGGGACCACAATGTGCATATCGCGAAACTTGCGGGAAAGGATTTCTACGACGCGATCGTCCGGATCGATAAGATAGAGTCATTCACCTTCAGGGCCCGATAACTGCCGGTCCGAGCGGTTTTGTTGACTAATCACATGGCCGGGACTGATAATATATGCCGAATATGCGGGCATTTTCTCTGCAATCAGGCAGTAACGGCAACTGTATCTACGTGGAAACCGGAGGGGTGCGGCTCCTTTTTGATGCCGGCATTAACGGTGTCCAGGCTGAAAAGAAGCTTGCGGCCCGCGGCCGCTCGATGAGCGATATCGACGCGGTGATCATCTCCCATGACCATGGTGACCACGTCAGGTATGCCGGTATCTTTCAACGGAAATACGGACTGCCGATCTACGTCACTGTAAAGACCCTGGACACAGCAGCCAAACGCCACCCGATCGGCAAGCTCCATGACGTTCGTCATTTCTGCTCGGGCGGTGTCATGGAGTTCGGGTCGGTCAGCGTGCACTCCATACCCACACCGCATGACAGTGCCGACGGCTCGGTCTTTGTCATCTCATCGGGCGGCAAGCGGCTCGGCATCATGACCGACCTGGGGCATGTCTTTGATGGTCTCGGTGACGTGGTCTCGACACTGGACGCCGTTTTTATCGAGAGCAATTATGACCCTGACATGCTCGCAAAAGGACCGTACACGGCGTTTCTGAAGAAACGCATCAGAGGTCCCGAAGGCCATCTTTCGAACGCCGAAGCAGCGGAACTTCTGCAGGACGCGTCCGCACGAAGGCTGAAATGGGCCTGTCTTGCGCATCTCTCCGAGCAGAACAACAGGGCTTCGCTGGCCATTGCGACGCACCGCAGCATTGTTCATTCGCGTATGCCCCTCTACGTGGCCAGCAGATACGCACCTTCCGAAATCCTCGAGATCTGAACCGGATCGTTATAAGCAGGTGCAAACTCTTTCTTATCCTGATAAAATGGAGAAAGACGGCCCGGCTTGTTTCATTGCTGGCCGGGCATGTCGTATCGTGGCATCTTTTCCTGAGGCCGGTTACGGGGAAAAAAGGATACAGGAGGTCTGGCATGAAGGTACATCGCGGATTCGCATCATTCAGCAGGAAGTCGACCATTGCCATGTTGGCGGCTGTTATCGTCCTTTGTGGCGCACTGGGTCTGCTCACGGCATCCGGCGCGCCGGTGTCAGCCGATAACACCATTCCGGCAAACCCCGGCGTGACCTGTCCGTACACGGGCGATCCCGCGGCAATCGCGGAGGGGAAAAAGCTGTTCAACCGCAACTGTGCGGAATGTCATGGCGACGGTACCGGAGGAAGCGGGCCAGACCTGACCGACAACGACTGGCTCTGCGGAGGATCCGACTATCAGATCTTCGTCACGGTCCTGAAGGGGCGGCCGGCCGGCATGCCCTCATGGAGCGGTGACCTGAAGGACGATGAGATCTGGAAGATCATCGCCTTCATCAGGAGCCTCAGGAAATAAACCGGTTGCTCGGGGCGGCTCCCGCGGTCTGCCGGCGCAGCGAATTACCGGAGGACGGTACCCATGGGCATGCGTGTGCGCAGACTGGTCGATATGACGGCCCCGTATCTGAATTTCATCGTGTTTCTCTTTCTGGCGGCCGTGCTGCTCTCATCGTTCGTCGGTCTGCCGGTGCCGTATGCCCCGGTGATCGTCCAACTGCTGCTGGGAGGCTTTATCGGCGGCATTACCAATAAGATCGCGATCACGATGCTGTTTGAGCGGAAATGGTTCCTTCCCGGTTCCGGTGTGCTGCTGAAAGAACACCGCAGGATCATTCATTCCCTGGCGGAGACCGTGGAGTCCCACCTTATAAACAGCGAGATGATCCAGGAAGAGATCAGGAAGCTGCTTCAGCCCGTGAAGATCGAGAACGCAGAGAAGATCATGAACAGTGTCATTGATGAGTTCCGTGACGATGTCATCGGGTATCTGCGATCAGACGGGACCCGGAAGGAGATCGCCTCCGGCCTCAGGGATAATCTGGGCTTCCTCGGAAAGTTCCTGAATGTGACGCGCATCAAGGAATATGAGGAGATGACGGAGACCATCATAGCCGAGCTCGAGTCGAGACTTTCCGGGTTCCGGGTATCAAAGCAGATGCTTGTGAAGACCATTCAGCGGATGGGGACGCTCGAGGATTTCCTCTTCAGACCGCACAACGAGCTCCTGATGAAGCATTATCAAACAGAGCGGTCACTGATACAGCTCGTCTTTGAGAAGATCAATATCAGACAGATGGTGATCGACCGCCTTTCCTCATATGAGCCTTCTCAGGTGAGGGACATTATTGAGGACAACATACGTGCGCACCTGCT
Organism: Nitrospirota bacterium; assembly: GCA_012026685.1. GTDB lineage: Bacteria > Nitrospirota > Thermodesulfovibrionia > Thermodesulfovibrionales > UBA6898 > UBA6898. The sequence goes on along the minus strand of VEOY01000138.1, from coordinate 1,606 downwards.
CTGGCTTGAAGTGTTCGGCGTGATCCTCGGCATGATCTGCTCCGGAGCGCTTTTGCTGGTTACGGCGGCGTTCCCTTCATGAGCCGGACTGCGTGCCGGCTGATACGTGGCAGGAACGACACCGCGTCCGTAAAAGTTCTGCGGGACCATTCGGAGGCTTGTTGTCTTCAGGTAAGGCAGTTATGGCGCGCACCGCGGACGACAAAGAGCAGCAACGCGCAGGACGAGGAAAGGGGAAGATGTCAGTTCAGGGTGATATGGAAACCGAAGACCGTCCGGAAATCCATGGCATTGTTCTTTTTCGTGATTTCCTGAGGATTTGTCTTTGCAAAGTCGAAAAAAGCGTTAAGGCCGCTGTTTACCGGTATGCTGACCATGTGCGTAACATCATGCTCCCCGCTCTTCTCAGCGGCAATATGTTGTCCGTACGCCACAGGCCCGGTTGCCTTGAGCTGCAGGAATGAGGCTGCCTCATCCTGACCATCCTGAGGAGATGCGGCAAAGGTTTCTGAAGGAAAAGAAATGCATATGATGGAACATATCAGGAAAGATAGAGATAAGATGAAGAAATGTTTTTTCACTACATTGTTAGTATATCTGAGGGATCACCAAAAGGGGCATTAAGTTTTATTCATTATTTCTGCCTTTGCATGCTTCTGACTGTTGACTCAGGATCGTCGCGATCTCTTGTTTGCCTGTGTTCTCCTTGACGGTGGTCGGATTTCATGATAGAAAGAGAATATGTGTTGGAGAGCGTGTAAATTTAATCTTTAAATATCAGGAGGATAAGATGGCAAAGATAACGAAAGCCGAGTTGATCAAGCTGCTGAACAAGGACCTGGGCCTTGAATATACCGCAATGGTGCAGTATACCCAGCATCAGGGCGTGCTGAAAGGGGCCATGTACCAGAGCATGCAGAAGGAGCTTGCCATTCACGCCACGGAGGAACTGCAGCACGCGATCATCCTGGCTGCCCAGATCGATTATCTGGGCGGAGTGCCGACGGTCGATATGCCCCCGGCAAAGATCTCGAGAGACAACGTTACGATGCTGAAACAGGACCTGGCGGGAGAGAATGATGCTATCGCGCGGTATATCGCGCGGATACGTCAGGCAGAGGACCTGAACCTCTACCACCTGGCCCAACAGTTGCGGAACATCCTTGCCATTGAGCAGGAACACGCCATGGACCTCGAGCAGGCTCTGGGGAAATAATCGAAGGGCACTGGGTCGGCAGCAGGGTAAATAAAGGCCGGGCACATCGCCCGGCCTTTATCATTATTTGAGCTTGCCATATATATTTGCCGAAAACAGCGACAGCTGCAATTACCGCGGGCCGCTCTTTTTTGATCTTGCCAGTGGTATTCTCACAGAAACCCGGAGGCAGTGGACCTTCTGCGGCAAGACAGGTTACTTTTGGAAATTTGTGCTGATGCCGCTTCTTCTTGATCGATCTTTCCTTAGGCTCACCGTAGAAGAACCTTTGCTCATAGAGCTGTTAGCTGCCGTTCAAACCTGAGATTTTTGCCGATCGTTTCCCTTGAGAATGTGCCCTGATCTGCTTTATACTTTCACAATGTGGAGGGGACGATGGCGTGGAATAAC
>VEOY01000133.1 GCA_012026685.1 Nitrospirota bacterium | reverse complement strand
TGTTCTTGATGCAACAAAACGGCGACGTGCCGTGGACATATAAATTATATCTTCAAACTCGTTGGAAGAAAAGAATTATTTGTCCGGAATGCTGATGAAATTGCCAGTCGGTCCTTCGGTAAAGCGATCATGCTGCAATACCACCGCTGCCTCCATCGTCTCCTTATTGTCCTGCCCGGCTTGCAGGCCCCTTCGTAACATCATCTTTCAGTTCCTGGTCTATCACTCTGCCTTGAACGGCCACGGGCATGTCGCCTCGAGGCTTCGTAGATGGTATCAATGGTGCTTGTCATAATACATCTGATATAGTAAATTAAAGTCGGTGTCTGCCCGCCGTCCTTGGACGGCAGGACCATATTTCCAAGATACGGGAGGGAAGAGAAGCCATGGCAAAAGCAGCAAAAAAAGCTTCACAAAAAGCAGCGATAAAAACCGCACCAGGACCATCAGCCCAAAAGACTGCGGCAGCAAAGAAGGCCGGGGGTCCTGCATACACTGTGAGCGCAGCAAAGGAGATCACCGCAACCTTCTCCGATACGGTCGGACTGACCGCAAAAGTAGCGGCAGCTGTCGCAGCAGAGAACGTGAACATCCTTGCAGGAACAGGGTACTCGGCAAGCGGCATGCGCCGCAAGGCGACATTTACCCTGATCGTGGATGACCTTGTCAAGGCGGAGAAGGCCCTCGAAAAGATCGGCGCTGATGAGGTGCAGGATTCGTCGGTAATCGTGGTGGAGATGGCAAACAAGGTGGGAGCATTGGAAAGGATATCAAAGATCATAGCGGATGCCGGCATCAACATCTACTATTTTTACGCCACCACGAGTTCGGGGAAAACCGCAACCTGTGTGATCAAGACAGAAGACGACAAGAAGACCATCAAACTTCTCAGCAAGGCATAAAGGAATTTCCTGCAGTCCGCAAACAAGAGGGGGAAGGATCTAATCCTTCCCCCTCTTGTTTGATACCGGGTCCGCTACCGTGAAAATTTCAGAAATCAAGCCTTGGGAACCAGTAGTCCTGATAGTTGTCGCATTTTATCCGCAGCCTGCAACGGTTGCATACCCTGAGATATTTAAAACATTCCTCATGGGGACACCAGATCTTTTCCGTATCCTTGTCCTGGTCCACAGTTCCGCTTATCAGGTCTTTCAGACCCGCGTTCTCCCTATTCATACCTGTGTTTAAGGATACCATTTATTTTCAACAAATCATACGGATTCCGTTAAAATAAATATATCTACCCGAATCAGGGAAGATCATTTCGCATATTATGGTAGGGGCAGGCCATGAACATTATCCTTGATGAAAAAGAGGTCCGCATTCTCGGGTGTCTCATTGAGAAGGAGATGACCACGCCGGATTACTATCCGTTGTCCCTGAACGCCATCGTTACTGCCTGCAATCAGAGATCGAATCGTAACCCGGTCGTTACCTATGACGAGGCTACGGTCGAGAAATATCTCGGCAGTCTTCAGCAGGAAGGTTTCGCGCGGGCAACGCATGCGGCAGGAAGCCGCGTACCCAAATATCTTCACACCTTTCTGGACAGGTTCGATCTTTCCGCCCAGGAAATGGCAGTTCTTTGTGAACTCATGATAAGAGGTCCGCAGACAACCGGCGAACTGAGGGCTCATGCCGGGAGGATCTCCGCAATCGAAAGTCTTGAGACGGTCGAAACCATTCTGCAGACGCTTGCAGATCAGTCGCCGTCTCTCGTTTCAAAACTGGAGCGTGAGCCCGGAAAAAAGGAAAGACGATATATGCACCTGCTTTCGGGCATGCCGTCTGGGGAAAAAACGGGGTCTCCGGTTGCATCAGAAGAAAGACAGCTGAATGAACGCACAGACGAAGGAAGGATCGCACGAATTGAGGAAGAACTCAGGCAGGTTCGGGAAGAACTGAATGCGGTAAAGAATGTCCTCGATGAACTGAGGTCGCGGTCCTGAGGCAGCGGATCATCTTCTCCCTCTATCGTTTCAGCAGCATCCTTGCCACTTTTCCGGCCGCGGTCTCCTTTGCTGAAAGCGCACCGTACGGACAGACCTCGATGCAGCAATAACACCGTATGCATTTGTCGTAGTCAAAGACCAGCCCGTTCAGTTCGGGAGCGATAGCTTTGGCAGGGCAGTAACGCCAGCACTCCCCGCAATGCCTGCAGAACGCTTCATTACATGCCGGCCTCTGGACAAGATGCTTCCGCATGAAACCATGAAGTCCTTTAGGGCCGAATACCAGGGGGGTCATGACAGGGAGTTTCATGTCCCGTATATCCGGGAGGTCTCCGTCGGTCCGTATGTCATGAGGCATGAGACCCAGGACGGATGCCGCCCTGTTCGTGGGGAGGTCATGCTGCATGAGACCAAGCATCCCGCAGACAACTGCATCAGCCGCAAAGGCACTGTCCGAAGCCAAGACAACACCGAATTCTCTCGGCACCCCGCCCTTGCCGGGTCCCTGACCCTCCATCGCAAGTATCCCGTCAAGGATGGTTATCGCCGGTCTGACCGCCGCGCAGACCCTCACCAGCAGCTCTGCAAACTTATCCCGGTCAATTCCCGTCCTGAAATGCCATTCAGGCTTTCTCAACCCGACAATACAGCCGAACATATTCTTGACACCAAGAGTAAGAAGCATCTGCGTATGGGTCTTGAGCTTGGGAAGGTTGATCACCATGTCGGCGTTCACCGCGTCGGCAGCTATCTCTATCCTGTTGAACGGCGGGCCTACATCCACCATGACAGAAGCCCCGAAGGCCCTGCATGCGACGGGAAGCCCCTTCAGCTCCCGCTCAAATCCTCCGTCCCGCATCACCCGCTCAAAAGTACCCATGGCCGGACTGTCTGAAACAAGCGGCTCCGCCCCCTTTTCCAGCACATATTCTGCGGCCGCCTTGACGATCAGAGGATGCGTGATCATGGCCCGGTCAGGGGGGGCGGGTGCCAGGAAGTTCGGTTTTATCAGAACACGGCTCTGTCGGCCTATACGCCCGCGATCGAGCATGCTCAATAACTCGAACACTACGGGCTTCAGTTTTTCGTAGTCATAGGATGAGTTTCTGACAAGAACATCGGCGTGAGATACCTGCATCGTCGCAGAATTGTGATAGGGTTAGACCGTCTCGACCGGGACCTTTACCGGAAGGCGGATGATGAACGTGGTCCCCTTGCCTTCTTCGCTCTCCACATCGATCCTGCCACCGTGATCCTGGATGATGCGGTAACTGATCGAAAGGCCCAGACCGGTCCCCTTATCCTTCTTGGTAGAGAAGAACGGCTCGAAAATGCGCTTCTTCACATCCTCCGGAATGCCATGACCGGTATCCGTAATTCTCAGCAGGATGTACTCGCTTTGCATTGACGTCTTGATCGTGAGATTACCGCCATCCGGCATGGCATGGACAGCATTGGTGATGACATTCAGGAATACCTGCTTCAGCTGGTCGACATCACCCGTCGTCAACGGCACATTCCCGTAATCTTCCGATATCTTGACCCGTGCCATACGCGCCTGAGATGAAGACAAGACAACCACGTCCCTCAGCACGTCATTGATCATTACTTCGGTGAGCTGAAGAGGTTTTTTCCTGGCAAATCCGAGAAGCTGCTTCACGATATCGCGCGCACGCAGAGATTCCTTCTCGATGATCTCGAGGCTTTTCCGGATCATGCCTACGTCATCTTCTTCCTTCGACAGCTCCGTAAATCCGATGATACTGGTAAGCGGATTGTTGATCTCATGAGCCACGTTCGAAGCAAGCTCTCCTATGGCAGCAAGCTTTGCTGATTGGATCAGCTGCTCCTGGGTCTGCCGCAGCTCTTCCATCTTTGCCTCCAGGTCGCGGTAAAGCTCCCTGTTTTCCATTGCGACAGCCATGTGATTTGCAAGGATGATCAGGATCTTCGCGTCCTCCTCGACAAATCCTCCTTCCTTGTCGGAGACCCGGAGAATACCGAGGATCTTCTCTTTGGTAAGAAGCCACGCTGCCATGAGATTGGTTTCCATGCCGGAAAGCGGGACAAGGGGGTCGTAATTGTTTGCATCCATGCCCTCGTTGACCACGCCGGGCAGCCCGCCGGAGATTTGGTACAGTTCGGCCATCTTCTCAAGGGAATAATGCATGGTGGCTCCGTAGCCTTCAGGCATGACATGGGCCATGGCATTAGGCACAAAAGCCTTTCTGGCATCGTCATAAAGGAACAGGATCACCTGCTTCACCTTCAGGATATCGGCGATGCTCCGGCAGGTCTCCTGGAAGGCCTGATCCATCTCGACGATATCGTAAAAATTTAGGGTGACCTTGTAGAGACCTGAGAGCTGGTCAATATAACGGTGGGTCTTCTCCTGTTCTTTCTCGAGGGCCGTACTCATGGCGTTAAAGCTGTCCGCAACCTCGCCGAACTCGCTGTCGTCATGATACTGCGTCTTATACCCGAGGTTCCCCGAAGCGATCATGCGGGCCGCGTTCACCAGCTCATTGACCGGCCGCGTGATCTTTTTGGTAAGCGTCACGGCAATGCCGAGTGCGAGGACCAGGGAACCAAGAAGGGTAATGATGAGAATGATGCGTGACTGATTGATTGCCTTCACCGCTTCGATGGTGCGTCCCCTGAGCACATTGTCAGCGATCGTGGCCATTTCCTGTGTACGCATAAGGAGTGAATCGCCGATGCTGACCGCGACCATCTTAAGGCGTTCGATCCTCTGCTCGTTGGCGGTACTGGTAACGAGATAGCTGATCGCTTCCTTGTATTGCTCCACCATGTCATTGACCTTGATAAGCCTGTCCGTCATTTCCTTGTCATGATGGCAGCCGAGACAACCCTTGACAGATGTATCCATGGCGGACACATTTTCCACAATGGTGTCCAGTTCCTTGCCGAAAATAGTCCCGGTGGCAAACAGGTTTGACTGGACGGTCTGGATATTGATGACGAAATTCTGTCTGATGATCTCGATCCGGTGCAGCGTAATGACCGACTCAAGATCGTGGGTGATCCGGTAGGTATAGACCATGGCGATGCTCGCTCCCAGGGAAAAAAGCAGAAAGAGCATTGCAAGTGAATATATCAGCCGTCTTCTCATCGGTATTTATATGTCTTTACGGATATGCCCGCAGTGCGCGCGATATCATAAAAAGCCGCAAAATCTTCTTTTTTTGCGTCGATGAACTTCTGCGCCTCCAGCTTCTTGAGGACATTCACCCCTTCAGGCTCCCTGTCCATGGCTAACAGGGCCGCCTTTATCTTCGCCCGGAGGGACTGGGGGAGGTCCTTTCTTAAAAACAACGTGGTATCGGGCAATTCCCGGGACCTGGCAATGATCGACAGTTCTTCCTTGATGACAGGATCCTTTGCCACCAGTTTCTGAAAGATCGTGCTCTTCACGGTCCCGATATCCGCCCTTCCGTCAAGGACAGCGTAGATGGTCGAACCATGACTGCCGGCAAAAGAAACTTCCCTGAAGTACGTTTCAGGGCTGGCTACGCCGTGTTCCCTAAGATAGGAAAGCGCGTATAGATATCCGGTGACGGTGGCACGATCGACAAAGACTATGCGTTTTCCTTTCATGTCATTAACATCCCTGATACCGCTGTCATTCCTCACAAAGATATAGCTTTGAACGATTGACGAGCCGCTAAGACCGACCGGCCTGGCGATCGGCTCAGCATCGATCCTGTCAATGGCAAGCACACCCGTAAATACGCCGAAGAATGCCCCGTCCATCTTTCGTGACACGAATCTGTCCATGACATCGCCATACCTGCTCAAAATGGTAAACCGCACCGTTGCACCGACCTTCTTTGAAAGATATGCCGCGAGCGGTCTGTGCCTGTCCATCTGGTTGAATATGTTCTCTTCGGGGATAAGCCCGATAAGGATCTCGGTGTCGCCCCAGGCCCTTAGCGGCCAGACCATGACTGCAGCCATGATCAGGAGAAATGTCATGTAATGCCGCGCCTTCATCATTTAATGAGCTTTGTCGCCTCGGTAACAAGTTCCATCGGGAGTTTCATGCCCATGGACGTAGCGTCCTTCATGTTAAAAACAAGTTCTATTTCAGTCGCAGCGTCTGATCTCACTTTATCCGGAGAGACGCCGTCGAGGATCTTCTGCGTCTTGTCGGCTATCTTCTCCCCCTGCTGGTTCGGATTTGCAGCAAGGGAGACCATTGCACGGGCATCCGTGCTGAGGAAAAATGACGCATAGGGTATTGCGTTGGCCTTTGCATATTCAATGATCTGGCCCATGGCCATATGGGCCACCGAGCTTCCTGTTATGAGAACGGCATCCACGCGCCTTTTGGCAAGCATTGCCTGTGCCTCCTGATGCCGTTTCAGGTTGATGCCGTCAACTTTCATCCCATACTGGGCCGCCAGTTTGGCGAGTTCGCTGAACTGGTAAACCGAGTCCTCCTCGTTCGAGCTGTAGACCACGCCCAGAGTTTTGATTTGACGCAAGGACCTGAGATAGCGCAACAGGCTGGATATCGAAAGCCTCACATATACACCCGTGCTGTATCGCGTTTTCAGTTCGGACATGAACGGTTCATAGACAGCGGCATACACCATCGGGATCTTCGTCCTCTCCTTGACCACCGCAACAGCCGCGGGTGCCCCGTAGACCACGATAACGTCGCCCTCCATTGCGATAAGCTTTCGCGCGGCATTGCTCAAGGATATGTGGTCCGGATAGGGTTTTTGGACAAGGACCTCTGTCTTCGAGGCAAGGCCGAGCTGCCCCAGCCTTGCCATAAAGGACTTATGAAGTTCCTGATAATAAGGGATGTCACCGGTCATGATTACGCCGATGGTGTTTTCGGCTGCGAGACAGAAAGAAGGCAACGCAAGAAGAACAATGAACAGAGCAGCAATAAATAAGACAGTATCCCCCAGACGCAAAGACATCAGTACCTCAATATTTGTATTTTACACACTACGGTATATATAACAACTTTTCTATCTTCTTGTAAACAAAAGATTTCCAAAAACGTTTACCCCGGCTTTTAGATGTCGTGGGTCATACCGTGAGGTCAATCCTATCGAACGGGAACGTCTGAAAGATTCATCTGTCTTGTCAAGAGCTCTGCCGGACAGGAGAAGATGAAACCTGAGCCCGGGACCTCGTTCAAAGACATGCCTCTGACCAGGGGCGTTCCGCGCGGACACCATCGCGGCATGCAGGACTTTTCAACAGGCAACCCATGGATTTTTTACCACTTTTTTGCAAATGTACATCCATAGTATAATGATTGCATGGCGTATTCCACAGGAGGATAAAATGAAGATCGAACTTGAAGGGACTCTATTGAAGATGACACCCGAGAACGCAAGGGAAAAAGAAGAACTGAATCAGCTCTGGACGATTATTATTGATTGCGTCAAGGACAACAAGAAGCTCGTGCCGGTCGGCCAGTACCTCCCGGGCATGAAGGAAACCGCAACGTTCAACATCGAGTGACCACGCGGAAAATCCGTTCTGATGAAAAGAAAACGGGTTTCCGTAATGGCACATGCCGGCCACAGGGGCGAGGAATACCCTCGCTCCCTGATTCTTGATGGCAGGGTGATCGACATCACTGCGATCAGCAGCCGATGGATCGAACAGGACGCTGACCACAAGGACCGAAGGCGCTGTTTCAGGGTAAAAGGCAGCGACGGTCACATGCATCTGCTCTGCTGCAACGATGTGACCGGTGACTGGTATCTGGAGTAAGCGGCCCGACCATCATGGGGAATATCTTCTCAGACAGAATAGCGGATGTCCCGAGATCTTTCATCAGGGAGATCCTGAAACTCGCGATTGACGAGTCGGTCATTTCCTTTGCCGGGGGTCTTCCAAACCGTGATCTCTTCCCTGTTGCGGAGATCAAAAAAGCTGCTGTCCGGCTTCTGGACGAGGCAGGCGGAGATGTCCTTCAGTACAGCTCATCAGAAGGATACCGTGAACTCAGGGAATGGATCGCTGACCGCTACCGCTTGAAAAGCATTGTTGTGCACCCCGACAATATTCTTATTACCACGGGATCACAGCAGGGCATGGACCTGCTCGGCAAGACCCTTCTCAATGACGGAGACAGCATCATTATCGAGGAACCGGGCTATCTGGGCGCAATTCAGGCCTTCTCAATCTACAAGGCCCGTTTTCACCCTGTTCCGGTCAGCGAAGAAGGCATTGACCTTGATGCGTTCCACCATGCATTGACCAGCCATTTCATAAAACTCTTCTATTGCGTTCCGAACTTCCAGAACCCGTCCGGCGTCAGTTACAGCGAAAACAACCGGCAGACCATAGCGCATATGCTGCGTGACAGGAAGACCATCCTTGTGGAGGATGACCCGTACGGAGAGCTTCGGTTCCTGGGCAGGGAGAAATCGTCCTTCTATCAGCTCATGCCTGAGCAGACCGTGCTGCTGGGTTCTTTTTCAAAGACCGTTGTGCCGTCCTTTCGCATAGGCTGGATAGTTGCAAACGATCAGATCATGGAAAAACTGGTGGTCGCAAAGCAGGCATCCGATCTCCATACCAATTATTTCGGCCAGCGGATCATCCATCAGTATCTGTCGGACAATGATATTGACGAACACATCAATAAGATCCGCCGGGCATACGGGAGACAGAGGGACGCAATGGTTACGGCGATCCGGGAATATTTCCCCGCTGAGGTCCTCTATACCCACCCGGAAGGAGGCATGTTCCTCTGGATCACTCTTCCCGAAGGAATGCCGGCAATGGAGGTTTTCAAAGAGGCGATAAAGCAGAAAGTGGCATTTGTCCCCGGAGATCCTTTTTACGTGAACAAGAAAGACGTCAATACCCTGCGGCTGAATTATTCGAGCGTGGATGAGGATACCATCAGGACGGGCATACAACGTCTCGGCACTGTTCTGAAAACCATGCTTACGAAAAAATAGCCCGCCATAGGAGAAACCACCTCTGGTCTCCATGCAGTAATGCCAGACATGTCCACCTGCCTTTACTCCGCCGCTGCACCGAATCCGCGTTCTCACGGTCCCTCCCGTTCTTCTTGACAACCGTTCTGTTTTGCCATAGCATAAAAGTAGAGGTTCACAGTATTTCGCTGTGCATGAGCTTAGAGGTTTGAAGCGATGAAAAGGCTTGTCCGGTTATCTCTCACTGATCAAAACAGCCCCCATGGCAAAGGAGCTCGAAAATGAGATATCTCAAGGCGTTTGTGATTTCTCTGATGGCATGCAGCCTCCTGTTGTCCGGCAGTCTGATATGCTCGGCAGCCAGTTCCCGGGGCAGCGGCGGGCATTACACGGGTGGCGGCAGCGGGTATTATAAGGGTGGCAGCGGCGGCCACTATAAGGGCGGCAGTGGGCATTATTATGGCGGGGGACATTATTATCGGGGCGGTCACTATTACGGCAGGGGTTATTATGGTCCGAGCTTTGGAGTATCGATCGGGTGGCCGTGGTACTACCCCTATTATTACCCGTACTATTATCCTTACAATTACCCTTACTACTACTCCCCCACCGTCACCATGCCTTCAGGTCCTCAGGAATACATTGAGAAACCCAGGTCAGAAGAGCAGTCTGCTCCATCAGGCGTCTGGTATTACTGCCCTGATTCGAAAAAGTATTATCCTTATGTAAAAGAATGCCCCGGCGGCTGGCAGACAGTGCCTGCGCAGCCTCCATCTGAACCAAGGAGATAATGCCATGAGCAACGTGCTGAAGTTATGGTCCTTTTTTATGGTCGCAACGCTCACAGCGTGTGCGACCATGCCGACCGGCCCGAGCGTCATGTCCCTGCCGGGCACGGGCAAGACCTTTGAACAGTTCCGCATGGACGATGCGGTATGCCGTCAATTCGCCTTCGAGCAGATAGGAGGAATGACCGCCCAGCAGGCCAGCCAGAGCTCGGCAGTGACAAGCGCGGCTGTCGGTACGATCCTGGGTGCTGCCGCGGGTGCCGCCATCGGCAGCGTGTCAGGGGATATGGGTGCAGGTGCGGCTATCGGCGCAGGCAGCGGACTGCTTTTGGGGAGCGCTGCAGGAAGCAGCTATGCATCCGCCTCCTATTATGAGAATCAGCGGCGTTACGACAATGCATACATACAGTGCATGTACGCAAAGGGAAATCGGGTGCCCGTGTATGGCAGGTTTACGGAACCCGAACCGTACAGATGGGATCCCCGGCCAAAAGCCGATTGGGGGGGGGGGGGAAGGCGC
>VEOY01000118.1 GCA_012026685.1 Nitrospirota bacterium | reverse complement strand
GATATCAGTTGCCTTTGCCGGAGAGATAGGTATTGACGAGCTTGATCAATTCCTGGGTCTGTATCGGCTTGGGGAGATAGGCATTCGCGCCGATCGCAAGGGCGCGCCTGCGGTCCTCCTCGGCTCCTTCGGTCGTGACCATGATGATGGGGATATCCTTAAAGGTAGCGTTCCCGCGTACCAGGCTGACAAGCTTGAGGCCGTCCATGACCGGCATATTAATATCGCACAGGATAAGGTCGACCCTGTCGGATGACAATTTCTTCAGGGCATCCACACCGTCCGTCGCCTCTATGACGTGGGCGTTCTGTATGCGCTTCATGGCAAAGCTGATGAGCTGCCTCATTGTGGGTGAATCTTCAACAACAAGGATGTTCGGCATTCGTTCGCGTTCTCCTATTTTCTCGGCTTTTCCTTCAGAAGGTCAAGGAAGCTCTGTATCGTTGTAAGCTTCCTCTCCGACTGGGTATACAGCCGCGAAGAGAAGACGGCGGTTGCGGCATGACCTGCCAGCAGGTTGAAGAGCTCGTAATCGACATTGGAAAACCCCGACTTCTGGGTCAGCAGTTTGTATATCGAGATGACGCCGATCACATGTTCTTTGATCTTCAGCGGGATGCAGACGATCGGCTCAAACGGATTGAAGGTGTTCATGGCGCTCAGATCTTCGGCAAAATAGCTCTCGCCCTCTTTCGTCACCTTGCCGATTATCCCCTCGCCGATCTTAACCCGGGGCGTATCTTCAGGAGGAATGCCCTCGGTCGCAACAGAGATAAGCTCGTTCGTCTTGTCATCCATCAGCAGAATGGCAAATTTCTCTGCACCAATGAGATTGATGACGATCTCGACAACGATCCTCAGAACCTCCGAAAAATCGAGGGTGGAATGGAGCTGGTAGCTGGCAACATACAGGTTCGCGAGATTATTGTTCTCTTCCTCGACCTCAAGATACTTGGAGGCGAAATCCTTGTTCTCCATCTCTACCTGGGTGAACTTCTCCTTGAACGAGGTCAGTTCTTGTTCAAGCAGCCGTATACGGTCCTCATAAAGCTTTGTACGGGCTTCGTCAACGGATTGGGCAATCGCTTCCTCAAGCTGCGCAATACGGAACCGGAGCTTCTCGTTCTCTTTGAGAAGGTCCTTGGTGAACTCCTCACCTTTTTTGAACATCTGGATGAATTCGTCTGCCTTGTTGGCGTAGCTGGATTCCTTGTCCACCGCTTACTCTCTCCCCCTGATATACGGATTATTGACGATCCTGATGATCTCTGCGGGTATTTCCTGAAGAGGCAGAATCGTATCAACCGCCCCGTTCTTGATGGCCTCTCCGGGCATCCCAAAGACCACTGCGGTCTCTTCAGACTCGGCTATAGTATACCCGCCCTGCTTTTTTATTTCCAGCATCCCATGCTTTCCGTCATTGCCCATCCCCGTCAGGATAACGCCCATGGACGTCGCACCATACAACTCGGCGACAGAGGACATCATGTGATCGACCGACGGCGTATACTTGTCATTGACACGGCTCTCCTTAAGGACGATCTGAGTTCTCTCGCCGCGCTTCTTAAGCCCGAGATGGAATCCGCCGGGACATATATAGACCGTTCCTCTCGTGACGATATCACCGTCAGCGGCCTCCTTGATCCTGACCTGGCACATCTTGTCGAGCCGCTCCGACAACGGCCCGGTGAAGCCCTTCGGCATGTGCTGACTGATGACCATCGCGGACATGAAATCGGACGGCAGCCGCGTCAGGATGATCTGGAGCGCTGCAGGCCCGCCGGTGGATGATCCGACAGCAACGAGTTCGACGGCGCTCCTGCTTGTGCGGCTATGCCTCGGTTCTGCCGGTTCTTCCTCGCGGTCAAGCAGCTCAAGGTTCTTGCTGAGGATGTCGAGCCTGATGTTTTTGATCCCCTTGATCTTTCTGATCAGGTCCTTCTCTATCGTCTGGAGCTCGACCGAGGCGCGCCGGGTCGGTTTTGCGATGAAATCCGCGGCCCCAAGCTCGAGGGCCTTAAAAACCGTCCTGGAGTCAGCGTGGGAACTGACCATGATGACCGGTGTCGGGCGCTCCCGCATAAGCCACCGCAGGAAGGTAAAGCCATCCATGCCCGGCATCTCGAAATCAAGGGTTATAATGTCGGGCTTGAGCCGCAATGCCTTTGCCATTGCATCAACGCCGTCTGAGGCGATGCCCACGACCTCGAGCGACTCATCATCCTCCAAGATCTTCTTCATGGTCTGCCGCGTATAGGCAGAATCGTCTACGATCAGCACCTTTGTTTTCATCTCAGTCCCTGTTGCGGAGGCTTCTGGTAGACCATGTCATTCTTCAGATGCTTCAGGGTGAAGGCCGTCGAGGTGTTAATGAGCGATTCTGCATGGCCGAGAAGGAGATACCCTCCGTCCACCAGCCTGTCATAAAAATTATCAATGACGCGTCTCCGGGAGACATTGTCAAAATAGATGAGCACGTTCCTGCAGAAGATAACGTCCATCTTACCCAGGAACCTGGTCTTGAACGGATCAAGCAGGTTGAGGTAACTGAAATTCACATATTTCTTGACAGCATCTGCGATACGATAGGCCCCGTCCTCTTCGACAAAATACTTGTTCAGAAAATATGGTTCCGTCGTCCTGAAGGAATTCTTCCGGTATACTCCCTTCCGCGCGGTCTGCAGCACCCGCTGGTTGATATCGCTGCCGTGGATCTCGACGTCCCAGCCGTTGAAACTCGCTTTCTCGTTGAGCAGCATGGCGATCGTATACGGTTCCTCCCCGGTGGAGCATCCGGCTGACCATACCTTCAGTGCCCTCCTGCCCCTATTCACTGTCTTCAACTCCTCAAGGATCTCTTCACTGAAGGCCCTGAGCTGGTTCTGCTCCCGGAAGAAATACGTTTCGTTGACCGTGAGGACATCCATGATCGCAGAGAGCTCATCTTCGGCCCTCTTATCATAGCGGATGAAACGATAGTAGTCCCTGAAATCGTTCAGATGATGGTTCCGGATGCGGCGCGTGAGCCTTTTTTCCAGAAGATATCGCGCGCCATCGTCAAAATAAAGGCCGCAGTAATCCTTGATAATATCCCTGACCAGCCTGAAGACATCCTCAGGCAGGGGAATGATATCTTCTCTCTCAAACACTGAGTATCTCCTCAACGGCCTTGATGACCGTCGGGTCTTCTTCCGAATCCAGAAGCTTTTCAAGTTCAGCGCGGATATTCCCCTGAGCGCGCCTGCCGAGTGCCTTCACTGCTGCCATGCGGGCCGCCCAGTCAGGGTCCTTCAGAAAGGGAACAAGCAGTTCCTCAACGCCATCGAACCCCTCCAGACAGGAAATAGCGGTCCGTTTAACTTCGTCGTCCGGGGACGAGAGCATTCCCGCTATAGCATTGCGTGCATCATCACCGCTTGCTGCTTTCAGTGCCTCCAGCGCCGTCGTAACAACAAAGCCGCTCTGGTCCCGGAGTAGACCCGTAAGTATGGCCACGGACCTCGTGTCCCGGAGCATGCCGATCGCCTTTGCAGCGGAGACGCGGACAAAGTTATCGGGATCGGCGGTCAGGATCGTCAGCGCATCGAGGATGCCTTCTCCGCCGATAGCGCCAAGGCTCAGCGTTGCAGAAATCCTGATGTCCGGATCTTCATCAGTAAGCGCGTACTTAAGGTAACGGACTGCATCCTCGGTCCCGATGCGCGAGAGCGCTTCGACCACGGCTTTCCTGACCTCGACCTTTTCGTCCTTCAGCGCGAAGCCGAGATCCGTCACCGCCTGCTGCGCTCTGATCATGCCAAGAATCCGCGCCGTATTTTTTCGCAGGACGCCGTACTCGGCCCTGAGCATGGAAATCAGGTCCGTCAATTCAAGGCGCTGCTTGAGCATGTTCAGCGCATCTACGGCAGCCTCCTGCACATCTTCGTACTGATCAATAAGGAGGCGCTTCAGGAGCGGAACGGATTCAGCCTTGTTCAGTCCTGCCATGCTCCGTGCCGCAACTGCCCGGACATGCCCATCCTCGTCGTTCATGAGCTTTGCAAACTTGTCATAGTAGACAGGAGAGACGATCTTTCCTGCTACCTCGCAGATAAACCTGAGCTGATGCGGGTTGCCGGTATCAAAAAGCTTCAGAAGGGACTCAGGCCTGTCCCTGCCGATATATACGAACGCATTCTTTACATCTTCGGCGAACTCCTCTTCGTGCGATATGTCCAGGAGCGGACCATATGCAGCTTCATCTTTCATGAGCCCGAGCAGAAGTATGGCAGATATTCTGACCTCGTTCTTGTTCGACCAGGCATGGGCGATAAGCACTTCTATGGCCTTGTCGCCAAAGTTCTTTTTGAGCTCGTCCGTGATCTCCTCTGCCTTGATGCCGTTGTGGTACATCTTCTCGATCGCCCGGAGCGCATGTTCCTGGATGTTCTTCGAGGGGTCCTGCAGCAGTCCGACAACCCGCGGCAGCGTAGAGAGGTCTGCGAGCATGCCAAGGGCCTTGAGCACCGGCTCTCTGAGCGGCTTCCGGTTGAGCGCGTCGAGGAGATGGGACACCGCCTTCCGGTTGCCGATCCTGCCAAGTGCGTCGGCCGCGGGATACGCGGTCCAGAGATCGCCACTGTCAAGGATCTCGATCAGGGCGTCAACGACCGATACCTCTCCGACCTTGCCCAGATGCTCCACTGCAGTGGCCCGTACGTTCTCATCCTCGTCCTTGAGAGCTTCGAGCATAAGAGGCAGCGACCTGCTGTCCATCTGTTCGCCGAGCACGTCAATGATGAATTTCCTGACGTCACGGTTCGCGGTCTTGAAGCCCTCAATAAGAAAGACCGTGGCCTTCCGCCCGAGTTTGATAAGTGCCTCGATCGCAGAATTTCGCGCACCGGCGTTGTCCTCGATATAGAGGAGGTCGATCAGACCGCTGATATACTCATCCACCGCATATTCGGCGAACAGGATATCTACTGCGGATTTTCTCACCCTCCAGCTGATATCGGTCATGGCCTTGAGAAGCAGCGGAATGTACGCGCAGTTCCTCCCGCCGCGAAGTTTTTCGACCGCCTGCCGCCTGATTTCTATGTTCTCATCATTCAGCAGTCTTTCCAGTTCCTGCACTGTTTTCCTCCAGCAGTTCTTTCGACTCCTGCAGCCATATCCTTTCTTCCGAAGTCAGCAGGTTATCAATGTTAAGGATCAGGATGATCCGGTCATCCTTCTTTCCGATCCCGGTGAGATACTCCGTCTTGAACCCTTTGAAGATGGACGGTGACGGCCGGATCTCATCAGGGTTCAAGACCAGGATCTCCTTGATCTCATCAACGAGAAAGCCGATTTTTTCCTGGTCATACCGAACGAGGATGATGCGCTCCTTTCTTCCCGCCGGTTTCATGCCGAACCTGCGCCTGAGGTCCATGACCGGGATGACGGCTCCCCGCACACTCATCACGCCGGAAAGGAACCCCGGAAGTCCGGGGATCGTGAAGATCTTCTGCACCCGCAGGATCTCAAGGACCCGGGCGATGTCGATCCCGAATGTTTCGTCACTTATGTTGAATATCGTGAATTTCATCTACTTGGTCTTGAAAATCTCCATCTCCTGTTTCAGGTTCTCTATCTCGGTGAAGAGGGTCTTGAGCGAATGCGACACATCTTCCGTGTCGTTCGCCGTCGCGGCACCGATGGCATTGACATTCTCCATTGCGGCGATGATTTCCTTGTTGAGCTTTTTCTGGTTCGCCACATTCTTGTTGATCTGCTGTATCCGCTCATTGGCGAGTTCGATGTTCCGTGATATGATGCGCGTGCCCTCTGCCTGTTCCCCGGCACCGCGCTTTGACACTTCCGCAACTTCCTTCACGTCGCCGACCCCTTCGAGCAGATAGCTGAGGGCATTCTCCTGCTCCTTTGTCGATTTCGCAACGCTGTTCATGACCTTGCGGATATCTTCCACCGCGGCGGTGATCTGCCTGAGACCGATCGCCTGTTCGCCGGTAGCACGCTCGATGGCCTTGGTCATATCCGTGGACTGGATGGACGCCTGAAGGATATCACGCAGGGCCTCCCCGACCTTCACCACCAGACCGTTTCCTTCATCGACTTTCAGGCGGGCCTCGTCTATGGAGTACACCGTATCCTTGATATCCCTCTGGATAGTCTTGACGATGCCGCCGATCTCACGGGTAGAACTGGCCGTCCGTTCGGAAAGCGCCCTGATCTCGTCCGCAACGACCGAGAAACTCTTGCCGTATTCTCCTGCCTGGGCAGCGAGAATAGCGGCGTTCAGGCTGAGCAGGTTGGTCTGTTCCGTGACATCGCGGATCACGGAAAGCACCTTCTCGATGTCTACGGAACGGGCTCCCAGCCGCTGGATGATATCAGCGGATTTTTTGACCTCATCCGATATGGCGTCCATACCCTCGATGGCATTCACCACGGACATCATGCCTACACCCGAAGTAATATCCCTGACCTTGTCGGCAAGCCTGGATGAATCTCCTGCATGGTCCTCCACCTCCCTCACCGAGGCGGCAACCTCTTCAACCGATGCGGACGTGTCCTCGCCCGCCGACAGGGCCTGTCCCGAACTGGAAGATATGGCCTTGGACGTCTGGGACATTTCGAGCACCACCGAATATGAGTCCTCTGTCGCACGGAAAAGGCGCTGTGTCTGGGCAGCCATCTCTTCAGCCGTAGCCTTCATCTCGAGAAGCGATGTTACATTTTCGGTCGAAAAGTTCAGCAGTTTTTCGATGCTGTCGCTGACCTCGGCCTGGGTCTTATTTGCCGCCGTAATGGACCGTATGATGTCCTTTACGGCGCTTGTCTGTTTGGAGATACCTTCACCGACGATGCCGTAGGTGCGCTCGACCTGCCGGATCGCCATCGCGACATTTGACGTGGTCTCGTTGATCTTGGAGATCATCAGGGAGAGCCGCTGCTCAAGGAAGGTAACGCCTTTTGCGATCGAACCGATCTCATTGTCCCCCGGATCGGGCACGGTAACGGTCAGATCTCCCGTCGTGATCCTTTCGATCGCCTTGTTGATGAGCAAAACGGGCTTTTTGATGTTCCGGTTGAAGAAGTAGATCATAATGAAAATAAGCAGCAGAAGCACAACCCCCTGATAAAACATGATCAACAGCAGATTGCTCGCAATGCTCCTGTTGATGGACGCCGGGGTGAAATGGACGGAAACCTCCCCGATCTTTGCACCGCCGGAATTCACCGGCACCGTGACCTTCAGGGGGTTTTTGTAGAAAAAAGGATTTGCCGATACAATGTCCGCGTCCTCGGTCTTGATCTTCTCCCTGAATATCTTGCCCTGTGCGTCGAACATGTGGACGGAAGTGACCGCTTCGTCTCTGGCAATTTCATCCATGACGAAATCGATATTCGTAAAATCGAAGTTGAGGAGCGAGGAACCGCCGACCCCCCCCATGACCGTGGCCGAATGTTTCATCCTGCTCTGAAGTTCGTCCATGAATGTCGTCCGGATGTACATGATGAACGCAGCAGTGCCGATGGACTGCGATATCAGCAGGACCAGGAATATTGCCGTAATGAATCTGCCGGTTATGGATTTTCTGAAGATCATCGTATTACCGCTGCCTTATCTGTGTCCATAGTGCCTTTATCTTTCTGCCCCTGGAAGAACATGTACCCTCCTTTACGACAGGCCTATCCTGGCCATCATAGCGCGGATGTTGTTGTAATCATCATCCGTCGCATCTGCAAATCCCGTATAGCTCTCATTCATCGTCTTCAGGACCCGGGCGCTCTCCGCGTTCGAGGTGTCAAGCTTCAGCAACGCCTGCCTGATCTCCCCCACGACCTTTACGTCACTGGCGGGACTGGAGCATATGTTGAACTCGGGGATGTCCTCCGAGAACTTGAGCAGTCTGACGCCCTTATCCTTGTATTTCAGTGCCACTGTCTCCATGACCCCTCCCGCATCGAAATCTCCCGCGAGCAGCGCCTTGACCACCTCTTCATGATGGCCGAGATAGTTGTAGTAGAGAAGGTCCTTCACATCAATGCCTGCGGCAAGAAGCATGGCCCTCGGCACGATATGACTTGTCGTGGAATTGATGTCGCCAAAGGCGAACGAGCGTCCCTTGATATCCTCGAGGTTATTGATGCCGCTGTCCTCCCGCGTGACGATCACGGAGTGATGGAACGGCTTTCCGTCATTGAGCGCCTTCACGAGCACTTTTGCCCCGAACTTTGCATGGGCAGAAATATAGGTCGTCGGGCCCATGAAACAGAACTGCGTAATACCCTGCTCCAGGTCCCTGATGGCGCTCTGGAAGTCGACCGCGACCTTCAGGTCGACCTTCCGTTTCAGTGCCTTGCTCAGATAGTCGGCAAGCGGACTGAAATTCTTGAACATGATCGCAGGCGCCTCAATGGGAACGACACCCATTCTAAGCACACCGGCAGCCGTTTCTTCCGCAAATTTGAACCGCTCCATCTCGGTGGAGGCAAGCTCAGCATCCTTATGTACCTCCCTGACCAGCTGATTCAGCTTGAACGACCTCTCCTTGTTCGATTTCGGAATGTCCTTGATCTTTTCAATGGAGGTCCAGATCTGATTAGACCCGAGCTTCTGCTCATTGATGGCCCGCGATATCTGCTGGCTTTTGTCGGAAACGACCTCGATCGCCTGGGAGATCTGTTTGCTGTTCAGGGACTGTTCGTTCGTCGCCGTGCGCACATGCGTCGACACGTCACGAATCCTCTCCGTCGCATTCATGATCAGCTGGATGCCCTTGCTCTGTTCCGTCGTCGCCTTGGCTATCTGGCCGACCATGCTGAGGACCCGCTCCATTGCCTGCGAGACAAGCCCGGTTGCCTGGGACTGTTCGGCAGTTGACCGTTCGATCGCAGCGGCCATTTCGGACGATTTCGTGGAACTTTCCACGATCTTCCTGAGGGCATCTGCAGCCTCGCTCGTCACTTTGAAACCGGTCTCCACGGACTTGAGCCCTTCTTTCATGGCATCGATAGCGTCACTCACTTCCTGCTGGACCGATTGGATCAGATTCCCTATCTCCTGCGTTGACAGTGACGTCCTGTCCGCGAGCTGCTTTATCTCGTCAGCAACCACCGAAAAGCCTTTCCCGTGCTCCCCCGCCTGCGCCGCAAGAATGGCGGCGTTCAGTGCCAGCAGGGTGGTCTGGTCGGTGATGTCGTCGATGACGACAAGGATCTTGCCGATCTCCTCTGAGCGCCCGCCCAGTTTCTGGATATAGTCAGCGGTCTTTTCGACGGACTGCTTGATATGCTGCATACCCCGGATCGTCTTCTCGATGGAGGTCATGCCGAAGGTTGAGGCATCCCGCTTCACCTGCTCGGAAAGTTCCGCCGATTCCTTGGAGCGATGTTCCACCTCCCTGACCGACGTGGCTATCTCCATGATGGCTGACTGCGTATCCTGTGCTGACAGCGCCAGTTCCGACGCGTTGCCCGCCACTTCCCTGATCGTAGCGGAAAGCTCTTCTATCGATGAGGATGTGGCATCAACCGCTGCTGAAAGGTCCTGTGTGCTGTTGGTGATCTCGCTGATGCTGGTCACCATTTCCTCCATGGAGGCAGCCGTTTCCTCCGCCGAGGCGGCAAGCCCCTCGGTCCCGTCCGCTATGTCCGAGATGGCCGCATTCATCTCCTCGACCGATGACGAAATGTTGCCGATCGCCTCGGCCTCCAGCACCGCCCCTTCGATCATCCTCCGGGATTCGCCCTCCACCTCCTGCACCATGTGGTTCACCCGCTTCGTGATGTCCTTGATGCGCTTCAGGATGTCCGACAGGGAGAACATGGAGAGCCTGATGGCGGAACTCGCCCTTCCGATCTCGTCCACGCTGGTAGTCTCCACGTTAAAGGACATATCTCCGTCCGACATTCTCTGCGCCGCCTCTTCCACTGCCTTTACCGGCTTGATGACCATCTTCCGCAGCGCATACCAGAGAACGCCGCTGAAACAGAGGGCCGCTGCGACAGCGCAGGCGATGACAAAGATGATCAGGTTCACGGCATGCTTATATTCCTTCTCGATCGAGATGGACAGCTTGATCGCTCCGAGGACAGCAGGGTCGTTCATGTGGCAGGCCTTGCACCGGTCTTCGTTCAGCAGGGGCCGGTAAAAGGTCACCTTCTTGACATCATGGGTCTGCATGGGCGCCTTCGTCTCCGCGATCTTCTTCATGTTATCCGCTTCCGTGGCCGTCGTGTCGGAACTGAACGCAAAATGGCCGTCATAATGGATGATCGAGATCTCCTCGATGCCCTTCATCCCTTTCATCTCCGCCAGCAATTCCTTGGCGACTTCAGCCTTTCCTGCGAGCATGACGCGTTGGATATCCATTGCAATGATGTTGGCCGTGGAATCAAGGCTTGACGTGGTTATGCTGTAGAGGCTGTTCTTCTCGATCGTCAGCACCATGATACCTGCCGCAACGACCCCTATGATCAGCAGGACCAGCACCAGGGTGAGAATCTTCAGTTCAAGCCTTTCACGCATAACCCCTCCTTCAGATCTCTATGTCCATCGTGTCCGCCGGGCGGACAACGGAAATGAACCGCTTGTCGAGGATAACGATCCCTTCAATGTACTTCTTTTCAGCCTCGGTCAGGTGAGCAGGGGGTTCGAGCACATCATGCAGGGAAAGCCTGACGACGCCGATAACCCTGTCCACCATCGCGCCGATGAACCCGCTTGGCCCGGCGATGATGAGGATCTTTCCGGACGTGCGCTCCTCTCCCGCAGCAGTATCGTCTGCCGCCTCCTGCGACGCGCTCCCGAGGTTCAATCTGGCCTTAAGGTCGATCACGGGAATGATCTTTCCCCTCAATGAGGTAATGCCGCACATATAGGACGGCATGGTCGGCACATACGTGATCTTCTGGAACCGAATGATCTCCTCGACTTCCTCTACCCTGAAGGCAAACTCCTCGGTGGCAAGCCGGAAGGTGAGAAGTTCTATCTGGACATCCCCCTGTTCGGTGGCTTCGCCGCCCGGTTCAACCGACGCCTTTTCAGGTCCCTCGGCCCTGTCCGGAGCAGGCGCCACTTCTTCCGGCATTGCAGGCACAGGAACTTCTGCAGCGGTATCTGCAGGGGCAGGCGCAGTCTCACGCCCGCTTTCCCGGGGCGCGGGAAGTTCTTCAGGCCGCTTCTCCGCGTCCTGCCCTTTCGCCTTTTTCCTAATTTTCGCTATGTCCATGAAGGATCAGTTCCTTTGCCGCATCGTCAATGAACGACGCATCGATAACGCCGGCTTCCTTCGAGAACCCGTCAAGGAGTGCCGAGGTGGCGATGCTGTTGATAAGCCGCGGCACGCCCCCTGAATACTGGTAAAGAAGCTTCAGCGCCTCATCCGTGAAGAGCATATCCCCTCTGCCCGACATCCTCAGTCTGTACTCAACATAGTTCCTGATCTCCTCCTCTGCTATCGGTCCAAGGTGGTAGAAGAGGCCGATGCGCTGTTTCAGCGGCAGATAGGCCTTGTGGCCGAGCCGTTTTCGCAGGTCGGGCTGCCCTACCAGGATGAGACTCAGCAAGTTCGTATCGTCGAGCTGGAAATTCGTGAGCAGTCTGATCTCTTCGAACGTGTCCTTGGACGGTATCAGCTGCGCCTCATCGATGATGATGACGATCGATACGCCCGCTTCGTATTCACGGTATACCTTCTCGTAGATCGCGTCGAGGAGATCGGCCTTATAAATGGAAGGGATGTCTATGTCGAGTCTTTTTGCTATGGCCCGCAGGAACTGCGCGGGTGTCAGCATGGGATTGATGATCGTAACGATCTTGTAGTGCTCATCAAGCATATCCATGAGCGCACGCGTCAGGGTCGTTTTTCCGCACCCCACCTCCCCGGTCAGGAGGATCAGTTCCTTCTCCTCGACAGCGTACTGGAGCCGCGCAAGAGCTTCTTCATGGTTCCTGCTGAGGAACAGGAATTTCGGGTCAGGGGTTTTCGTGAACGGGCGGGAGGTCAAACCATAGAATTCCTCATACATAGGCAGCCCCCTTCTGTTTGATGAGAGATTCATCGATCAGCGCTTCGGTGTCCAGCACCAGGATCACCTCATGCTTGCCGATCTCCGCAGCTCCGGCAAATCCCTTGACCTTCTTCAGGTAATCGCCGAGTGTCTTGATCACGATTTCCTGCTGGCCGAAGAGTTCGTCGATAAGCAGCCCTACCCTCCGGTCGCCAAAGCCCACAACGACAGCAAAAGACCGTTCGATGGCTTCACCGCTGATCCCGAAGAATTTGCTTATCCGTATCATGGGCAGCATCTCGCCCCGCAGATAATAGACCTCTTTCCACTCGATCGTCTGAATATCCTTCTGGTCCACAATGAGCGTCTCGGACATGGAGGTCAGAGGGACGGCGAACCGGTTAGCCCCGACCCGTACGATGAGCGCCTTGATGATGGCAAGCGTGATGGGGAGGGTCAGCGTGAAGGTCGTGCCTTCGTCCTTCTTGGTCTCGACGTCGGCAAATCCTCCCAGAGCGGAGAGCTTCTCCTTTACAACGTCCATGCCGACGCCCCTGCCGGAGACCTCGCTCACCACGTCCTTTGTGCTGAAGCCGGGACTGAAGATAAAATCAATGATCTCCTTGTCCTCCAGCTCAACGTCATCGTCGATAAGCCCTTTTTCGACCGCCTTCTGCCGCACCTTCTGGACATTGATGCCGCCGCCGTCGTCCTTTACCTCGATCACGACGTGATTGCCTTTCTGATATGCCTTGAGCATGATGGTCCCGTGTTCCTTCTTGCCTTTGGCCTTGCGCTGCTCCGGCATATCAATGCCATGGTCGATCGAGTTCCTGATCAGGTGCATAAGCGGGTCGACGATCTCTTCGGCGAGGAACTTGTCGAGTTCCGTGTCCTCCCCGTACATCACCAGATCTATCTGCTTGCCGATCTCGCGGGAATACCGTCTCACGATCTGTGAAAGCCGCGAGAATATCTGGCCGATCGGAACCATACGTATCTCAAGGACCTGGTCCTGAAGCTCGACCAGCCTGCGTTCAAGGGTCTGGGATATCTTGTGCACGTCATAGACAAGCGATGAATGGCCGAAGTTCTCCACCAGTTCCGTGCCTATCCTCCGTATCGCCCCCTTTGCAAGGGTCAGTTCACCGATCGTGTTGAGGATGCGGTCGAGCTTCTCGATATCCACCCGCACCGTTGTTGACGTGCTTTTCAGATGGGTGTCCTGGACCTTCTGCGGGAGTTCCGCGGCCGCAGCCGGCGCCGCCTTCGCCACCCCTTTCTGTGCGGAAAGGATGTCGATCTCGAAGGAAATGTCCTTCCTCAGTTCTTCCACACTGCGGACGCTGCCGAACATGAGATTGAAGCCTATCG
>VEOY01000029.1 GCA_012026685.1 Nitrospirota bacterium | reverse complement strand
GGGATGAGTATCTTTGTGTGGAGCTTCTGTTCAAGGTACTGGACGATCGGGTCAACGGATTCCTCAGGCCTGCAGGCAATGGCGCCTGACTTCTTGTCACGCGGTCTTCCCACATGGGTCATCATGATCGGTCTTCCTCCGCGCTCAACGATATGGAAGAGCGTGCCGATCGTCCGGTCTATCCTGAAGGGGTCCCGGATCTCGCCCTTTTTGACTACATTATGATCGAAGCGCACCAGAACGATCTTCCCGTTCAGGTCGGCGTCCTGTATCAGAGGCAGTCCGTGCGCGGACAAAGCGGCTTTCATTGCCCGGTCCGGTCGGCGTATGTCGTGATCATGCCGTGACTTTCCATTACCCAGAGTGTATTGCATGGGCATTGACTTGTCAATCCGACATCTGCTCTTGCTTACCCGCTTCATCCCGGTGAATTGACAGCTTCCGTAATAGCTGATAGTATTTTTTTAAATGGCAGCATCATAAGGAGGAATTGATGGTCACGAAAAAGACGGTGAAGAAAGCAGTCAAAAAAGTGGTGAAGAAGGCGGTGAAGGCCGAGAAGAAGCTCGTCAAGAAAACGGTGAAGAAGGCAAGAGCGATCGAGAAAAAGGTCTCCAGGAAGGTAACTTCTGCCGTCAAGGCTGCAAAGAAGAAAATCTCCTGATACTGTGGCAGTTTTCCCGCAATAAATGACCGTTTAACCGGAAAGGACCGCGGTAGGAGGGACCGCATCCCTGTGCCGGCCGGTCCTTTTCCTTTCATGAAGGCATGGTCCGGGGACATGCCGTTGTTTCGCGTAAATCTCCTTATCATCTCATATGCGATGCCGGAAGTTATTTGCATTGTCATGCTGAGATATATTTAAATAGATACTTATTACATTTAGAAGGGAAGCGGAATATGGACGCAATACTGAAAAAGGTGCAGGAACTTGCCCTGCTGCATGACAAGGTCGATCCCCGTATCGTCAAAGAGAGGAACATCAAGCTCGGACTCAGGAATGCCGACGGCACCGGCGTGGTTGTCGGCATCACGAGCAAAGGTCAGGTCATCGGGTACGAGAAGGTGGCCCACGGCGACGGTACCGAAATGGTGAAACCGGTCCCCGGCAAGCTCTATTACTGCGGATATGATGTCGATGATCTGGTAAAGGAAAAAGAGAAAGACGGACGTTTCGGTTTCGAAGAGACGATCTATCTGCTCCTTACCGGAGAACTCCCGGCAAAGAACGACCTGAAGGCTTTTTCCCAACTGCTTGCGAAGAAGAGGGCCCTTCCCGACGGGGTAAAGCAGATGATCCTGAACAGGCCCTCTCATGATGACCAGATGGGCTCCTTGCACACGATCGTCTCGGCCATGCACCTATTCGACAAGAACTCGAATTCCACCGATATGAACGATGTGACACGGCAGTGCATCAACCTTATCGCCAAGTTCCCGACCATCATTGCGTATAACTATTTGAGCTCCACAACAGAAAAAAAGGCCGTCTGCAATCTTCCGGAGCCCGATGCGCGGCTGAACGTCGCTGAAAGCTTTCTCGCCATGCTGACCGGCAAAGTCCCTGACAGGGCCACCGCGGAACTCTTTGATACGATGCTGATCTTCCATGCAGAGCATGGAGGAGGGAACAATTCCACGTTTTCGACCCGGTGTGTCTCATCCTCCGGCGCAAACACGTACATGGCGCTCTGCGCGGGCATCGGCTCGCTCTCGGGACACCTGCACGGAGGGGCGAACGAAGCCGTTATAAGAATGATGAATGACATAAAGAACAAGGTCAGGAACTGGGAAAGCGATGATGCCGTGGAAGAATACCTTGGGCTGGTCCTGGACAAGAAGGCAGGGGATAAAAAGGGCAAGATCTACGGAATGGGCCATGCCGTATATACGGTCTCCGATCCCAGGGCTGTCTTCCTTGAGCAGAGGGCAGGAGAGCTTGCGAAGGCCGCAGGCCGCGAGCGGGAGTTCGAACTCTACAAAAGGATTGCGCGGATAGCACCAAGCCTGGTCCGGGGCAGGAAGGGCAAGGTGGTCTGCACCAATGTTGATTTCTATTCCGGATTTGTCTACCAGTGCATGGGCATACCCGTTGCGCTCTTCACCCCGATATTCGCCATGGCAAGGGTTGCCGGCTGGTGCTCACACAGGATCGAGGAGATCGTACAGGGCAAGATCATACGGCCTTCCTATGTCACGTCCCTGAAGGGCAAGAAGACCGTCATTCCCCTCGCAAAGCGCGGATAGTCAGTTTCTGCAGTTCCCCGGTGATCAGCCGGGGAGCTGTTCATTTCAGCTGTCGGACAGCAAGGCCGAGAAACTCCATCTTTTTCTTCCGGGGCAATCTCTTTATGCGGCATTCCAGGCTCCGTGCTTCGCGGCCGGACCTGCAGGGCGTGGTCCAAACCAGCTTGAACGGCAGATGCGAACGCACGAATCTGCTGCCCACCCCCTTCTCGTGCTCCTTCAGCCTTCTTCTGATATCATTCGTGATACCAGTGTAAAGGTGCGTGTCGCGGCAGAGGAGGACATATACACACCATTCTTTGTTTTCAGGTCTGCTCACGGAGGACGATACGTGACTGCAGGACCTGATAAGGACCTGCGCTGTTCTCCGCTTCAGCCGTAAAGACGACATGTGCAACGATCAGGCCGCGGTTCCCTTTATTGCCGCCTGCAGGCCTTTGCTGAACTCCGTCGGGACTGTGCTGAGCCTTCCCGCAAGCTCTCTGTCAAGCAGCATCAGGCCGTTGGGATCATCTTTGATGATAACGAGCTGGGCAATGATCTCATTGTCATTGCTCTCCTCTTCGACCTGCTCGGTGACATACCACTGCAGAAAGATCTGGCTCGCATGGTCCTTTTCCGCTATGGCAAGTTCCATAAGATCATTTATGGACCGCGTGATGAACTGCTCGTGCTCAAGCGTCCTGGTATACATGTCCAAAGGAGAGGTGAATGTTGCTGGAGGCTGTTGCAATGACTTGAGTACTGCGTGGCCGCCCTGAAGGTTAATGTATTCGTATATCTTCATGGCGTGGAACATCTCCTCGTGATACTGGACCATGAACCAGTTAGCAAAGCCCTTGAGGCCTTTATTCGAGCAATGTGACGACATCGACATATAGAGATATGCCGAGTACATCTCACGGTTCATCTGTTCGTTCAAAGCATCTTCCATTTTTTGGGCAAGCATGTGGTAACCCTTTCTACAACAAATTTTCTTTATAATACCATGAAAGCTTTTATTGCCGACATGAGGGAGGAAACCATGGGCAAAGAACGTGACCAGCCGTGCAAAGGAGGCGATGACTGCACAAGCGATGCGCACCTCTGCAAGATCGCCAGGCAGGGGGACATGGACCTGATCAGACAGCTTGTAAGGGAGCCACGGTTTTTCTGCAGGAAATGCGGACGCGCTGCAAGGGAAGAAGTTAACCTCTGCAGACCGGCAAAGATCTGACCGGACATGCTATCGCCCCGGGTTATGCTGCTTGCAGACCGTGATGAACTCCCAGAACTGCCTCTGGGCCTCTGTCCGCTCTTCATCCGTAAGTTTATGCTTGGCGAGCAGTTCATAACCCACCTCTTCGGGAACAGTCCTCCCTGCTTTGTTGCGCAGCCTGGTATCTGCACCGCGATCGAGCAGGAGCTTCACGATTTCCATATACCCGTTGCAGGCTGCGTATGCAAGGGCAGCGTCCCCTGAAACGTCCTGCTCGTCAGGACGCGCGCCGTTCTCAAGGAGCAGCCTGACGATACCGATATGGCCATGGCGGCAGGCCTTCATCAATGCTGTTCTGCCAAGACCCTCTTCCTCATGGAGGTTGAGGTCGATCCCCTGTCCTATCAGTTCTGCCACGGCGGTCTGATCGCCGCTGCCGGCTGCCTTCAGAAAGTCTTTGTTACACATGTGATCTTCCTCTTGCGGTATGCATCAGACTGGGAGCTGCGCAGTCACTGCTGGTGGATATGGACATCCCTCTGGGGGAACGGTATGACGATTCCCGCTTTGCCGAACGTCTTGTAGATCGCGCAGTTCAGTTCATGTACCGTGAGGCCCCTCCGG
>VEOY01000016.1 GCA_012026685.1 Nitrospirota bacterium | reverse complement strand
TTCCCCGGTTCATTCTGCAGGAGCTGCAGCATATCGCGGATTCCCAGGATCCCATGAAACGGGCGCGGGGAAGAAGGGGTCTTGATGTACTTCAGCGTATCCAGAAGATGTCATCAATAACGGTCAGGATCATCGAAGAGGATTTTCCGAAGATAAGGGAAGTCGATGCAAAGCTTGTTGCCCTCGCTCAGGTGGTCAACGCGAAAGTAATCACCAATGACTTTAACCTGAACAAGATCGCACAGCTTCAGGGAGTTACGGTACTCAATATCAACGAGCTTGCGAACTCCCTGAAGCAGGTTGTTCTGCCCGGCGAGACGATGCGGGGCTTTGTGCTCAAGGAAGGCAAGGAGTATAATCAGGGGGTCGCCTATCTTGATGACGGCACCATGGTGGTTGTCGAGGATGGCCGGAAGCTTATCGGAAAGACCATCGAGGTGACGGTAACGAGCGTGCTCCAGACCACTGCCGGGAGGATGATATTCGGACGGGCAAAAGAGGACCATGAACGGGATGAAATCAGGGCAGCATTGTAAACATCAGCAGGTGGCACATTGTGCAGCATAAGATCGTTGCTATCGTTCCTGCTGCAGGGCTCGGCAGAAGGTTCGGACAAGACCGGAACAAGCCCTTCGAAACGCTTGGCGGAAAGCCCGTCATCATTTGGGCGCTTGAAACCCTTGAACGGATGGCAGAGGTTGGGGAGATCATTCCCGTACTCAAGGAGTCTGACATGCCGGCGGGGCTGGAGCTCTTCAGCCGGTTCAGGATATCCAAGATACGACGTGTTGCGCCGGGCGGCAGGGAACGTCAGGACTCGGTCTTCAATGCACTCGGTCTTATCAGGGAGACAGCTCCGGTTGTGCTCGTCCACGACGGTGTGCGGCCGCTGCTTGAGGCAGGAGATGTAAGGGAGGCGCTCAAAGCGCTTGACGGATGCGATGGGGTGGTGATCGCTGTACAGCCGAAAGACACAATAAAGGAGCTTGTAGGTGATATCGTCCGGCAGACATTGAAAAGAGAGGCCCTCGTTGCGGTGCAGACACCCCAGATCTTTCAGTATCGGCCGCTGTTTGCTGCCTATGAACGGGCGATGAAGGAGTCGTTCTACGCCACAGATGATGCTGCCCTTGTTGAATGGGACGGGGGAAGAATCAGGGTGGTAACAGGAAGCTATACGAATATCAAGGTCACGACCCCGGAAGACCTCATTGTTGCTGAGGCCTTTCTCAATATGAGGAAAGAAAGATGATGCGAATCGGCATCGGATACGATTCACACAGGTTTGCGGAGGGAAGAAGGCTTATCATTGGCGGTGTTGAGATCCCGTTCGATAAAGGCCTCCTCGGCCATTCAGATGCCGATGTGCTCTGCCATGCCATCATTGATGCGGTGATCGGCGCGATAGGATTGGGCGACATCGGCAAATTGTTCCCGGATACCGAGCCGGAATGGAAGGATGCGGTGAGCGTTGAACTCCTGAAATATATTGTCGACCTCGCCAGAATGAACGGATACGCAATAACATGGATCGACTCGACCATAATCACGGAAAGGCCGAAGCTCGCACCATATATAGAGGAAATGAAGGCAGCACTTGCCCGAACGGGTATCCCCCTTGGACTTATCAATATCAAAGCAAAGACCAATGAGGGCATGGGCTTTATCGGACGCGGCGAAGGAATATCTGTTCAGGCTGTCTGCCTATTGAGCAGGATCTGATCCTATCCCCTGTAATACTTCCCGCGCAATGGTACGTACATCAGGGTTTTCGTCTTCCAGAAGCTTTTTCATTCGGGGGAGTACAGACCGGTCCCCTATAATGCCGACAAGATTTGCTGCGTCGCCCCGAACTACCGCATCTGCGTGATCCAGGAGAGGCAACAGATGGTCCTGAGCGAGCATGACATGGTCCGGGTCGATTTTTTTAAGCTCTTCCATGAGAGCCGTGACTCCGATTCTGACCCGTATCCGTTTGTCCCGGATCAGTTCACTGACCAGACCGTAGAGCGTCGGGTCGTGTCTGTACATGTCGATAATATTTTCGAGAAAACCATTCTCCATATAGTCTGAAACCGTCTGGAGAAGATCGGCCTGAGGGCTGCGCTGCATGGGAGAATAATAGCACAGTTGCCATGACTTTTTATGAATAATAGGCTTCAACCAATGGGCTTCTGGCGGGATATACGACAAGATTACCGGGCTGTTTTCGAGAGAGATCCTGCTGCCGGGAACAGTCTTGAGGTCATCTTCGCATATCCCGGCT
Source organism: Nitrospirota bacterium (assembly GCA_012026685.1). Lineage (GTDB taxonomy): Bacteria > Nitrospirota > Thermodesulfovibrionia > Thermodesulfovibrionales > UBA6898 > UBA6898. Next base: position 3,192 of record VEOY01000016.1, on the reverse strand, counting down.
TTCACGCAATCTTCCTGCACCGGATCAATCATCTCCTCTGGAATGCAGGGGTGCCGGTCATACCACGGATACTGTCTCATCTGGGCCGCTTTCTCACCGGTATCGAGATCCATCCGGCGGCAAAGATAGCTGAGGGGTTTTTTATTGATCACGGCATGGGAGTGGTGATCGGTGAAACAGCCGAAGTGGGTAAGAACTGCCTGCTCTATCAGGGCGTCACTTTGGGGGGGACTGGCAAGGAGAAGGGCAAGCGCCACCCGACACTCGGCAGCAACGTCACCGTCGGAGCGGGCGCCAAGATCCTCGGTGCGATCACGATCGGCAACCATGCAGTCATTGGGGCCAATTCGGTCATCCTGAAACCGGTCCCGGACAACGCAATATGTGTCGGTGTACCGGGACGGATCACGAGGAAGAAGATCATTCGCATGACGACCGAGGACGGCCTGGTTGAGGTCATGGATTACTTCCCGGATCCCACAACCGAAAAGATAAAGGAGCTTGAAGCGCGGCTTGCGGAGATCTCCAGAAAAATTGAGGCCTCGGAAGGCATGATGCGTAAAGGAGGAAGAATGAAGCTTTACAATACCCTGAGCGGCAAGAAGGAGGATTTCGTTCCTGTTATGCCGGGGCAGGTGAGGATGTATGTGTGCGGAATAACCGTTTACGATCACTGCCATATCGGACACGCACGGAGCGCTATCGTCTTTGACATCATGAGGAGATATCTGGCCTATCGGGGATTTAAGGTCACCTTTGTAAAAAACTTTACGGACATAGATGACAAGATCATCAACAGGGCAAAGCAGGAGGGAATGCCCTGGGATGAGGTTTCGGGAAAATATATTCTGGAATATTATCGCGACATGGAGCACCTGGGCGTCGGCAAGGCGGACATGGAGCCAAGAGCGACGGAGCATATCCCGGAGATTATCGGGATTACAGAGGGGCTGATTGATAAGGGCTATGCGTATGAAATAGGCGGAGATGTCTACTTCCAGGTAGAGAAATTCGCTGATTACGGAAAACTTTCCAAGCGCGATATCGATGACATGCTCGCTGGGGCTCGTGTTGAGGTGAATGAGAGGAAAAGGAACCCTATGGACTTTGCTCTCTGGAAGGCATCAAAGGAGGGCGAGCCAGCATGGGAGAGTCCATGGGGGCAGGGGAGGCCGGGCTGGCATATCGAATGCTCAGCCATGTCACTGAAACATCTTGGCGAAACTTTTGATATCCACGGAGGCGGAGCTGACCTTATATTTCCGCATCATGAGAACGAAATCGCCCAGTCGGAGGCATATTCCGGAAAGCCCTTTGCACGATACTGGGTGCATAATGGCTTCATAACGGTCGACAAGGAAAAGATGTCAAAATCACTCGGGAACTTCTTCACGATAAAAGATATCCTGGGAAAATTCGATGCAGAGGCAGTCAGGTTTTTTCTCCTCTCGACGCACTACCGGAGTCCCATTGAGTTTTCCGACGAGCAGCTCAGGGAGGCAGAGACATCGATAGACCGTTACTATGCTACGGTTTTGCGCATACATGATTTTATTGCCCAGGAGCATACAACGGAAAAGTCAGCTCATGATGAAAAAGTCTTTGAGGAATTGCTTGGACGGTTCATCGAGCGGGTGACAGGGGCCATGGACGACGATTTCAACACCGCCCTTGCAGTCGGGCATATATTTGAGCTTATCCGGGCACTGAACAAGTATTTGGATGGCAAACCTTCGGGAGCACAGGCGGTTGCCCTTGTCCAAAAGGCCGCAGGGCTTCTTAAAGAGGCGGGCAGCATACTGAATATCTTCAACCGCATGCCGGAAGATTGGAACCGGGCGTTGATGCGTTTCAAATGTCCGGATGTGACGGAGGAGTTCATCATATCAAAATTACAGGAGCGGCAGAAGGCCAGGGAACTGAAGGACTGGACTGCGGCTGATACCATCAGGAAGGAGCTCGATGAGAAGGGAGTGGTCCTCGAAGACAAAAAAGAAGGAACTTCCTGGAAGGTCAAGATCTTCTGAGGAGTGGGTTTACGGGCTTAACCCTGTTCTCGAAGCGCTCAGAGGGGGGAGACGGGTATCCTCTGTATACCTGTCAGCATCCCGAAGGGAAAAAGTTGCCGAGATTGATGAGGTCCTCGGGAAACGAGGGATACCGGGCAAGAAAGTTGACGAATCTTTTTTCGAGGAGCGATTTGCCAAGGGACACCAGGGAATTGCAGCCCGTATTGAACCGAGGCAGTATGCTGATATTGAAGACCTGCTCCTCATCCCGGAGCAGAAGGGGCAACAGCCGCTCTTCCTTCTCCTTGACGGGATAGAAGATCCGAGGAACTTTGGCTCTATTCTTCGGGTCGCCGATGCAGGGGGGGTCCACGGCGTAGTCATACAGTCGCACCGCTCGGCTTCGCTTACGGCTGAAGCTGTCAAGGCATCTGCGGGGGCATCCGAGCATGTGCAGATATCAATGGTTCCGAACATAAAACATGCCATGCGGACAATGAAAGAATCGGGTATTGATATTGTCGGAACAGATGCTGATGGCGAGAAGACCGTGTGGGAAACCGATCTCACGGGGCCTGTTGCGCTGGTGGTAGGGTCTGAGGCAGAAGGTATGCGCCGGACTGTCAAGGAGAATTGTGACCGGACGGTGAGGCTTCCGATGCTGGGGATGGTCAACTCCTTAAACGCTTCGGTCGCAACAGGAGTGATGATATTCGAAATAATGCGTCAAAGAATGAGAAAAGAGTAGAGAACCACAGAAAATTACTGTTAATCATCTTACCAGCTTGCTTTTCGTAGTTGACTGTACTATAATTAGACCTTTATATTAAGTATTTCTGAAAGACCGAAGGATTACTATTGCCTTTTTCAGGCATATAGGCGTTTCTGATATTGCCGACGTAGCTCAGTTGGTAGAGCAGTTGATTTGTAATCATCAGGTCGGGGGTTCGAATCCTCTCCGCAGCACCACCGGCGCCCTGAGGGCGTTTGCCTGACCGAGCGCTTCTCGAGCGGGCGACGGCCCGGCGCGGCTCCATAAGTGAAATAATCAACAGGTACGTTCAACCGATTGTTGAACAATGGAGCCGTTACTTCGCCAGCCGCCTACAGGTGTTCAGGCACGTCGAAGCCGTTTGGGTACTGATCGCTGCGGGTTGCCTCGGCTGCCTCGCAGGCTTTGTGC
>VEOY01000006.1 GCA_012026685.1 Nitrospirota bacterium | reverse complement strand
GCGAACGAAAGGGCAAAACCCGGGCAACCGGGCGACGCAAAGTTACCTGTCCAGTCATGGTGGGATAGAGGGACTGCCGAAAATACAGTAAGGCATTTATGAACCCGCCCTTTCCGAAAGGCGGGTTTTTTTGTTCGAAAAAAAATATAAGCTCAGGGGAGGTAACGAGGTGAAGAAGTTGAATTGCTGGGAGTTCAAGAGATGCGGCAGGGAGGTCGGCGGTCTGCGTGTGCAGGAACTGGGTGTATGCCCTGCCACGCAGGAGCACAAGCTCGACGGCGTGCACGGCGGTGCCCGCGGAGGCAGAAGCTGCTGGGTCCTTGCGGGGACGCTCTGCAGCGGCCAGGTCCAGGGAACGTTTGCGCAGAAGTACAAGAATTGCGAGATCTGCGATTTTTACAAGACGGTAAAGCAGGAAGAATTTCCTCAGTTCCAGCTTTCGGCGATCATCCTTTCCAAGCTGAAAAACTGAGGCCTGCACGAGACAGCGGCATCAGGGAAAAGAGAAGGACAGTCTTCGGGCTGTCCTTCTCTTTTTGTTCTGCAAGACAGGAGCTGAAGACCGGAAGGTTCATTTTTCGCGCTGCCGTAGGGTATCATACCTGTATGGATTTTCAGAAGATCATAAAGAGGTTCCGCAAGAGGAAGATCCTGGTGATCGGCGACATCATCCTTGATCATTATATCTGGGGAAAGGTGAACAGGATATCTCCGGAGGCGCCCGTGCCGGTGGTTGAGGTGACGAGGGAGAGCTTTCTCCTCGGCGGCGCGGCGAACGTTGCCCACAACATCGTTTCCCTCGGCGCCCAGGCTACGGTCATCGGCATCAGGGGTGAAGATATTGCCGGCGAGGCCCTGCAGGGCATCCTTGAGCAGAAAGGCGTAGACTGCAGCGGCCTGTTCACGGAGAACCGGCCAACGACCGTGAAGACACGGGTCATTGCCCATAACCAGCAGGTTGTCAGGTTCGACCGCGAAGACAGCAAGTATGTTGACGGCAGGATATTGAAGGGCATTCTGTCCAGCATCCGATCGATCCTTGACAGCTATGATGCGGTGGTCGTCTCTGATTACCGCAAAGGCATGGTGACCGAAGGGCTCATCAGGGGAATTCTGCAGAAGGCAAAACCTGCGGGGATATTTGTTGCTGTTGATCCGAAGGTCGGCCACTTCGATTTTTATAAGGGAGTCTCTCTCATCACGCCCAACCTTCAGGAGGCATCCCTCGGGTCCGGCATAGAGATAATGGACGATGTCTCATTGGTAAAGGCAGGGCGCGCGCTCATGAAAAAGCTTTCTCTCGGGTCCCTGCTCATCACCCGGGGAGAGCAGGGTATGAGCCTCTTTGAAAAGGAACGGATCACCCATATCCCTACGGTTGCGCGGAAGGTCTATGACGTGACCGGAGCAGGCGATACGGTCATCTCCGCCTTTACGCTCGCCCATGCCGCAGGTGCAAGACTGGAAGACGCTGCGGTGATCGCCAATCACGCTGCGGGCATCGTTGTGGCAGAGGTGGGGACGGCAGTAGCTTCACCGGATCAGCTTGCTCAATCTTTCAACTGAGATCTGCGAATATCTCCGGGCAACACTAAATACCAGGACGCGGATCAGGTAACATAACACTACCATGACAAAAGCAATTGCACTTTATTCAGGCGGGCTTGACAGCACACTGGCGATCCTTGCGGTCATGAAGCAGGGGATCGAGGTGAAGGCGGTCACGTTCCTGAACCATTTCGGCTGTGACATCTCGGACAAATCGTCCTGTTCGAAGGACCCCTTTGCTGCCGCGCAGCAGTTCGGGTTCGAGGTCAAGCTCTGCCATCTGTCCGGCAAATTCATCGAGATCGTAAAAAACCCCAAGTTCGGCCACGGCAAGAACATGAACCCCTGCATGGACTGCAGGATCCTCATGATCAGGGAGGCGAAAGAGTTCATGGAAATGGCTGGCGCAGATTTCATCATCACCGGGGAGGTGATCGGCCAGAGGCCCATGAGCCAGCGCAGGGATTCACTCGATATCATTGACCGGGAGACCGGACTGAGGGGACACATCCTCAGACCATTGAGCGCGAAGCTGCTGAAACCGACGGTCCCCGAAATGAAAGGTCTGGTGAACCGCGAACTGCTCTACGGGTTCGGGGGACGCACCCGGAAGCCGCAGATGGCTCTTGCAGCGGAGTTCGGCCTTGTTGACTATCCGGCGCCTGCCAGCGGATGCCTGCTGACCGAGCCGAACTATTCGTACCGTCTGAGCGAACTGCTCGCCTATGACCGGGACCCTTCTCTTGACGACCTGAACCTTCTGCGCCTGGGAAGACATTTTCGGATCTCTCCAGCCTGCAAGGTGATCGTCGGCAGGGATGAAAGAGAAAACAACGCGATCGAGGGGATCATCGGAGTCCGGGGACCTTTCCTGCGGGTCGAGGACCATGCGGGCCCGATTGCGGTGATCAGAGGTGAAGCGGGCGATGAAGCGGTGCGGATCGCTGCGGCGCTCTGTGTGCGGTATTCTGATGCAAAACTTCTCCCTGAAGTGACCGTGAAGGTGTGGGACCGCGACAGCGCCTCGATGCTTGCGACAGCACCTGCTGATAAGGACCTTATCGACCGATACAAGATAGAACGGAAGGACAAGAGCAGGGTTTTGCAGAAGGCCTGACTGAACGTCTCTGTTTTTCGGGGCTCTGCCCCGGACCCCGGCCGCTTTCTTGACGCCCAAGAAAGCCGGCGCAAAGAAAGGCGCCCCGCGGAAATCTTTTCACGCTCCGCTCGGTCGGCTTCAGGGGCGGCAGTGAAACTTGTCCGGCAGGGAAATCATCATTATTAATTTCCGGACTTCGAACAGTCACCGCGCCTTATCCTTCAGCCTCGATCACGGAGCTAAGATTTCCGAAGGGGTCTATTAACTCTGCATACATTTCGATTCGGCATGGCTCATACTGCGGCCTGCCTTTCTGAATCGCCACCCTGTCCATTTACGGATGCCACGATGATTGTCAGAGTCTTACCGGAACCCCTTTATCCCTCAGGTATTCCTTTGCCTGCCGTACCGTATATTCCCTGAAGTGAAAGATCGATGCGGCAAGCGCCGCGTCCGCCTTGCCTGCGACAAGCCCGTCATAGAGATGTTCAAGGGTCCCGGCCCCTCCTGAAGCGATGACCGGGATCGAGACGGTCTCCGATATGATGCGGGTCAGTTCGATGTCGTACCCGTCCTTTGTCCCGTCCTTGTCCATGGACGTGAGCATGATCTCGCCGGCGCCGAGCTCCTCCATCTTCTTCGCCCACCTGACCGCATTGATCAGCTTCATCTGACGTCCGCCATGGGTCGAGATGGCCCAGGTGAGGCCTTCGGCAGGCAGGTCGAGGACAACGTCCCTGAGGGTCGCGTCGCCGAACCAGTCCTCACCGGTTGCAGCGGCCATGTTATCGGCGACCCTTTTTGCGTCAACGGCAACGACGATGCACTGGCTCCCGAATTTCTCGGCTGCACGGCTGATGAAGAACGGGTCCTTTACCGCGGTGGTGTTGATCGATACCTTGTCACATCCCGAATTGAGCAACGCGCGAATGTCGTCGATGGTCTTGATGCCGCCGCCCACGGTCAGGGGCATGAAGACATCCTCAGCCGTCCGTTCGACGACGTCGAGGATTATCTTCCGCTTCTCATGGGACGCGGTGATATCGAGGAAGATCAGTTCGTCAGCGCCCTGCTCGTCGTAGAACCGTGCGTTCTCCACCGGGTCGCCGGCATCGCGGAGGTTGATGAAGCTTACGCCTTTGACAACGCGTCCGTCTTTTACATCGAGACAGGGGATTATGCGTTTAGCAAGCATATAAAGAGACAGTAAGGCGTGAAACGCGAGGTGAGGTGACAAACACCTGACGCCTGCCTCCTCACTCCTTACCCTCAGTGAGTTTTATCGCTTCCTTGAGATCAAGAGAGCCTGAATAGATGGCTTTCCCGGTGATGGCTCCCCAGAGGTTCTTTATCTTCAGGAGGTTCCTGATATCGTCGAGGGTGGCGATGCCTCCTGACGCAATGACCGGGATCTTCACGGTACTGACGATCTCTTCCAGCGCGGGTATGTTCGGGCCGGTGAGCATGCCGACCCTCGCAATGTCCGTATAGATGATCCCTGCGATGCCGACGGTCTCCACCCGTTTGGCAAGCTCTCCGGCATCGATCGCACTGACCTCTTCCCACCCCTTCACCGCGACCTTCCCATCCCTGGCGTCAATGCCGATGAAAATCCGGCCGGGGAACTTGCTGCAGGCGTCCATGACAAAGGAAGGGTCCTCGATCGCGGCAGTGCCGATGATCACGCGGTCAATGCCTGCCGAGATGAGACGGGCGACCGTGGTGATGTTCCGTATGCCGCCGCCAACTTCGATGGACATCTTGACGCTCTTCCGGATGTCCATGATCTTGGGCAGATTCTGCTGGCTGCCGGAGAATGCTCCGTCGAGGTCGACGACATGAAGGACCCGTGCCCCCATGCTCTCCCATTTTCTTGCGGTGCCGGCAGCGTCGCGGGAATAGAAGGTGACAGCGTCCTTTTTGCCCTGCTGAAGCCTCACGCAGACGCCGTCTTTTAAATCTATTGCAGGAATGATCTGCATATATTACTATACCAAAAACCTTTTGTAATTTATACTGTTGATGAGATGAGAGGCCGATGGAATCATTAAGGAAAATGCATGCAGAACCGGCACTGACGCGGGAACGCGCAGCATCCCGGGGCAGGTGGTACCTGTGTCGATCCATCTGCATCATGGCGCTTTTTTGCATAGTGTTGGCGCGAGCCGCTTCCGCATTCGCCATTCCGGAAAGGCTTGTGTATGATCTGACCTGGACCGGGGTGAAGGCCGGTACCGCGACGCTGGAAGTTGCGAACGACATGGACACGATTCGGATGATCTCTACCGCGCGTTCGGCAAACTGGGTCTCGGTCTTTTATACGGTCGAAGATCGTGTCGAGACGATTCTTGCGAAGGGCAAATCCGCGATCTTTATCGCACAACCACGGAATTACCGGATGAAAATCAGGGAAGGAAGGCACCGGCGCGACAAGGAGGTCATTTACGACCATGCACGGAAAAAGGCGACCTTCATCGACCATCTGGACAATGACCGGAAGGAATTCGCTATCAACGAGCATACCTTCGACCCGCTGTCTGTGCTCTACTATGTCCGGACTCTGAAGCTCGATGTCGGCAGGTCGGTCTACATGGAACTTTTCGACAGCAGGAAGCTTTGGAATGTAGAGGTCCAGGTGCTGAGAAAGGAACGGATCAGTTCGATCCTCGGCGAGGTGGACACCGTTGTGATAAAGCCTCTCCTGAAATCCGAGGGCATTTTTAACCGAAAGGGAGACATGCTCATCTGGCTCACCGATGATCAGAAGAAGATCCCGGTCCGGATGCAGACGAAGGTCGCTGTCGGGTCCATCACCGCCACGCTCGTAGACGGCATGTATTAACCTCTTCTCTGCTGCGCGCAAGACATCTTCCGCCCCTGACGGACCGCCTTGCTCCGCGGGCATTCCGCAGGTAATAAATGACCGAATTGTTTATACTATTTAACTATGCAGGTATTCAGAAAAGTCGTCAGTCTTACCCGTCCATACTGGCCGAGGGTCTTTGCCGGTATTCTTCTCAGTGCGCTGTTGTCCGGCATCACCGGCGCGATCGCGTGGATCGTCAAGCCGGCTGTCGACGAGATCCTCGGAAATAAACGATACGAACTGATCAAGTTCCTTGCGATCGGCATCGTCATCCTGTTTCTGCTGAAAGGGCTGATCGGTTTCGGACAGACATATCTCATGAAGTCCGCGGGCATGAAGCTGGTCAGGGACATGAGGAACAGGCTCTACCGCCATATCCTCGACCTGCCTTTAAGCTATTTCGGCAGGGAGTCATCGGGCATAACGGTCTCGCGGGTGATGTTCGATGTGGATTCCCTGAGCGCGCTCGTGTCGAACGTCATCAGGAATTTTGTTGTTGAGGTCCCTACGGTGATCGTGCTCATCGGTGTGGCCCTGTACAGGAAGTGGGACCTTACTGTCATTACCCTTGTCCTTCTGCCCTTCATTGCGCTGAGCACGAGAAAGTTCGGCAAGAAGATAAAGAAAAAGAGGAAGGAAGCGCAGAAGAAGCTCTCGCACATCACCCAGAGGATCGGTGAGACCATTGTCGGCATCCGCATCATCAAGGTCTTCAACCGCGCGGAGTCCATGACTGAGAGGTTCGAGACAGAGGGCCAGCGCTATTACCGTGAGACCCTGAGAGTGGTGAGAGCAAAGGAATTTACCAACCTGAGCATCGATGCCGTCACCGGGATAGGGTTCGCTCTCATCCTGCTGTACGGCGGTCTTATGGTGGAAAGGGCTGTCATGACGCCCGGGGATTTCTTTTCCGTGCTGACCGCGATCTATCTGATCTTCGGCCCGGTGAAGAAGATAGGCGATGCCTATACGACACTGCAGGAGACAAGGGCTTCCATCGAGCGCATCGACACGCTGCTTGATGCGGAACACGAGGAGCGGGGGACCACGGTCGTCGACGGGTTCAGGAAGTCGCTGACGTTCGACCGCGTTTCCTTTGCCTACCCCGGTAACGCCCAGCCGGTGCTCAGCGACATATCGCTATCGATACGGCCAGGAGAGGTGATCGCGATCGTCGGCAGGAGCGGTGTCGGCAAATCGACCCTTGTCGACCTGATACCGAGATTCAACAAGGCCTCAGGGGGGACGATACAGCTCGACGGGATCGACCTCAACGTCGTGGACATCTTTTCCCTCCGCGAACTCATAGGGATCGTCAGTCAGGACATCATCCTGTTCGACGACACGGTGAGGGAGAACATCGCGTTCGGCAGACCGGGCGCCTCCGAGGAAGAGATCGTCCATGCCGCCAGGCTCGCTTTTGCCGATGAGTTCATACGCGAGCTGGGCGACGGCTATCAGACCGTGATCGGCGAGCGCGGGCTGAAGCTTTCCGGCGGTCAGCGCCAGAGGATCGCCATTGCCAGGGCGATCCTGAAAAACCCGCCCATCCTTATCCTTGACGAAGCGACATCATCTCTTGATTCGGTCTCGGAAGCGCTTGTACAGAAGGCGCTTGAGACACTCATGAAGGAGCGGACCACCATTGTCATCGCGCACCGTCTATCGACGATCAGGAATGCCGACCGCATTGTCGTTCTCGAACGGGGAAGGATTGCCGACACCGGCAACCATGAAGAGCTCATGGCACGGAGCGATACGTACATGCGGCTGTACAACGCATTCGCTTCAGGAGAGTAGCCGGTTTCATGAACACGCAGCGCCCTGCCATTCCGGTTCTTATGTACCATCATGTCAACCCCGCGGGAAACTTCATCAATGTGAGGCCGGACATATTCGAACTGCACATGAGGTATCTGAAAGAAAAGGGATTTACCGCGGTCCATGCAGGTGAACTTTCCGGGATACTGTCCGGAAAGACACCCGCCCCGCGTCGTCCTGTCATGATCACGTTTGATGATGGATGGCTTGACAACTGGGTCTTTGCCTTTCCGATCCTGAAACGACACGGAATGAAGGCCGCCATCTTCCTTATCACGTCGCGCGTCGTTCACGGGGGGAAAAGACCGCGATCTGATGAAAGCTTCACCGCCGCACTTCCCACTCATCGGGAATCGCAGGGCATGATTGAGGCTGGCCGGCCGGATGAGGTCATGCTCTCGTGGGATGAGGTGGAGGAGATGAAGGCGACGGGTCTTGTCGAGTTCCACTCCCATACTCATACCCACCAGCGCTGGGACAAGCTTATCGCCGACAGAGAGGAACGCAACAGCGCGCTGAAGCGGGATCTCCTGGCCGCAAAGGACCTCCTGAAGGAAAAGGGAGTGAAAAGCAGCGGGCTCTGCTGGCCGCAGGGATTCTACGATGAAGACTATGTCTCTGTTGCCGGTTCCCTGGGATACCGGATGCTGTTCACCACGGAAACGGGGACCAATGACTCTGTTGCAGAGCTGAATCGGATACGACGCATTGTCATCGGCAATATCAGTACGTTCTCCCTTGCAAAAAAACTCTTCATATACTCGCGGCCGTGGCTGAGCAGGACATATCTCCGGTACTTCAAATAGGATGAGAATACTCCATACAGAATGGTCGGACGGTCTTGGCGGGCAGGAGAAGAGAGTCCTCTCCGAGCTGTTCGGTCTGGCTGGCAGGGGGCACGATATGCTCCTTGTCTGCAGGCCGGGAGCACGCATCAGGTCCGAGGCGGAGAAGCATGGCGTAAGGGTCATCACGCTGCCGCTGCGGAGGCCGTTCGATGTGCCGAGCATACTGAAGCTCAGGAAGATCCTGAAGGAGCAGGCTGTCGATATCGTCAACACGCACAGCGGCGTTGACTCGTGGGTCGGTGCCATCGCCGCGAAGCTTGCCGGCGTGCCGCTGCTCGTCAGAACACGGCATCTGAACATACCGTTGAAGAGGAGCATCTTCAATTTTGTGCATTATCTTCCCGACGTCTATATAACCTGCGGAGAGAACATGCGGAACACCCTTGTGGACCAGTGTGGGTTCGCGGCTGAACGGGTCGTGAGCATCCCGACAGGGGTTCCCATGGAGTTCTTTGACGTTGCCAGGGACGCCGGGGGCAAGAAGGCATTTGGCCTGGACCCCGAGACCCCGGTCATCAGCAATGTCGGCATCCTCAGGAGGGTGAAAGGGCATGAGACAACATTCAGGGCAGTGCCTGCGGTAGTCCGGGAGTTTCCCCACGTGCGGTTCCTTATTGTCGGTGACGGTCCCCGGCGGCAGGAACTTGAACGCATGGCTGAGGACATGGATATAAAAAAATATATGGTCTTCACCGGCTTCAGGGATGATATCCGCGCCGTCTATGCCTGCACGGATGTCGCTATCCTCAGCTCATGGTCCGAAGGCCTGCCGCAGAGCGTGCTGCAGGCGCTGGCGTGCGGAGTCCCGGTAATTGCCACACGGGTCGGAGGTGTTCCGGAAGTGGTGATCCAGGGAAAGACCGGTGTCCTTGTCGAGGCGGGCGACCATGAGGGGCTTGCCCGCGAGATCGTCACCGCGCTCAGAGAACCGGCAAAAGCCCGTCAGGTGGCCCTTGCCGGGAAGGAGTTTGTAAGGAACAGTCATTCCGTTGAACATATGCTCGACCAGCTCGAGGGCATCTATTCCCGCGGGAAACAGCGCTGATATGCGGATCCTCCATACGGAAACGCTGAAGAAGTGGGGCGGGCAGCAGAACCGCGTCCTTGCCGAAGCGCGCGGGCTTGTCCGTGAGGGTCACACGGTGGTCATCGCCTGCCACAGAGGAAGCATCCTCGCAGGGAAGGCGGCGGACGCGGGGATAAAGGTGTACGAACTGAACATGGTGAAGCAGTCACATATCACGAACATTCCGAAGCTCATCCGTATCATAAGGGCGGAGCGCATGGAGATCGTCGCAACGCACAGTTCTGTGGACAGCTGGGCAGGCGGCATTGCGGCAAAGCTGAGCGGAAGGAAACTGGTGAGATTCAGGCATAACCTCTATCCCATCGGCAGGGACCCGCTTACCCGTCTGATCTATGCCATGCCGGACAAGGTCGTCGCAATAGGGGATATGATCGGAGAGGCCCTTGAGCACTACGGCATCAGCAAACAGAAAATAGCCGTGATACGGTCATCGGTCGACGCCGCGGGATTCGATCCCGAAGGTGAGGACCTCCGGAAAGAGATCGGCATCCCGAAAGAAGCTGTTGTCATCGGGAACACGTCAACCTTCACGAAGGTAAAGGGACAGGAGCTGCTCCTTGCCGCCTTCAATGAGGTATGCGGGAAGGTCCCCTGCTACCTTCTTTTTGCCGGCAGGCTGAACGAAGAATCGAAGAAGAAATATCTGCCGCTGGTTGACCGGCAGTATCAGGACAGGGTCATATTTCTCGGCCATCGCGATGACATCCCCCGGGTGTTGCGGACCCTTGACGTCTTCGTGTTCCCGTCATTGCTGGAGGGGTTGGGTACAGCCCTCCTGGAAGCCATGGCAATGAAGAGGCCGGTTGTTGCCTCCGATATACCCACGTTCAGGAATTTCATCGAACAGGGAAGCAACGGGGTTCTTTTTTCTCATGATGAGGCCGGTGACCTTGCGGAAAAGGTCGTTGATCTCATCAGGGACGAAGGCATGAGGAAGCATCTCGGGGAAAAGGCCAGGGAAACCATCATCAGGAAGTTTTCCCTTAAGGTGATGATCAATAAGACCGAAGCATTGTATCAGGCGGTCCTGCAAGCATGAAGCACCTGCTGAGCGAGAAAATTGAACTTGCCTATGAGCCGTCACTGGAGGATTCGGTACAGGGGCTGGTCAGCCTCGTGACCGCATCTCCGTACGCGGTGCGGCCTGTACGGAAGCTTGACGAAACGGCATCTGCCCTCTACGCGGCCCGGGGGTTTCAGGTATACCCGACGGTTCTGAAGACGACCCTGTTCTATGACGGACGCTCAGACTGTTTTTTCAAAATACTGCATCCTCTTGATCTGAAGCACCGGATGATCTTTGCGGTCACGGACAGGTCTTCTCGGATATATGAGTTGAGCAAAAAGCTCAGGGCGCAGGGAATCCCCTTGCCCCGAATGATGGCCTACGGGAAGCTCAGGGAAACGAATGCGCCCGTGATCGCCATGGAGAGGGTGCGCGGCAGGTCTCTGTATGATGCTTTCATCCGTGACAGCAAACCCCTTGCCCCGGATCTCGGACTGAAGGTCGTGGAAGCGGTCGCCGCAGTTCACCGGGCGGGGTATTGGCTCGGTGACGCCCACCTGTCGCATATTTTTATGGAGGGTTCCGACGTCACCGGGTTTGTCGATGTGGACAGCATAAAGAAAAACCTGAGGGGCGGGGTGCGGAACTTCGCAAAAGATCTGGCCGGCCTGAACCACCCTCTGCTCCTTCTGACCGACGGGCAGAAGAAAGAACTGGCGGATCATTATCTTGAGGCCATGAAGATCCGCGGCCGGGCGGCATTTCTCAGGATGCTGAGACAGTATTCGGAGCGGCGATGGAAAAGGTAAGCATCGTCATTCCTGTATACAATAAGGTCGACATAACGCTCAGGTGCATTGAGCATATCCGGCGGACGAACGATCCCGCATCATTCGAACTGGTCATAGCCGACAATGGCTCTTCGGATGCGACGCAGGATGCGCTGACGAAGGATTCAGGTATCGTGTATATAAGGAACCGGGAGAACCTCGGCATTGCCCGTGCCTGCAATGAAGCTGCAGGGCTGGCGCATCACGGCACATTCTGCTTCATGCATAATGATGTCTATGTCTGGCAGCAGGATTGGGTCTCCCGTCTGGCAGGGTTCATTGCGACAACGCAGGATGCGGGTGTCGTCGGACTGTATGGGGCAAAGGTGCTGCGAAGAGACGGCAGTTTCAGGGGCCGCTCCATTGTTCACGCAAAAAAAGACGTTCCCGTGATGCGCTTGCCCTTCACGAAGGTCGCTGCCGTGGACGGTCTGCTCCTCGCCATGAGCCGACGGGTACTTGAGCATACGGGCGGTTTTGACGAACGCTTTTCGATCCACTATTATGACAAGGACATCTCCATGAGGGCCATGGACAGGGGATTCAGCAACTATGTCCTCAATCTGCCCTTCGAGCACGCTTCAGCCTCAACGCGGAAGCAGGGCAAAGGGGAAGACGCGATACGGGAAGAGGCGCAAGAAAGGTTTGCCGCGCTTTGGCAGGGACAGCTGCCGGTCAGCACACTTTCGCTGCCGGAGAAACTCAGGCTCGCGCTTGGGATCAGGGCATGGTAAAGGACCGGCCGGTTGTGGATAATAGGACGCTTCATATCATGCATGTCCTCACAAGGCTCCCGGTAGGGGGAGTGGAGAACATGCTGCTCAAGGTCGTACGGAACTATGACGCAAGACGGTTCAGGGTCAGTGTCTGCTGCATACAACAGGGTGGAGAGATCGCCGATGCCCTGAAGGACCTGGGCTACGAGGTATACATCCTTGACCGCATGCAGGGCAGCGGGTTTGACTGGGGAGCGGTCAGGGCTGTATATCAGTGCGTGAAGAGGGAACACGTCGATATCCTCAGGACACATCAGTACCATGCGAACCTGTATGGCCGCGTCGCCGGCATCCTGGCGCGCGTGCCGGTCATTGTCCCGTCCTTCCATAACCTCTATTGTTCTCCGTCAAAGCCGAAGGCCCACCGGAGAATTCTCAACTTTCTGCTCAGTCTTTTTTCCGACAGGATCGTGGCGGTATCGCATGCTGTCGCCGCCGATGTAATAGCCTATGATCGTGTTCCCCCGGACAAGGTAGCGGTGATCCATAATGGCGTCATGGCCGAACCGTTCAGGGCTGACATCAGCAGGGAGGAGGCTCGCCGGCAGTTGGGGGTTCCTCCTGACGGATTTTTCATCGGCAATGCAGGGCGTCTCTCTGAGCAAAAAGGGCAAAGGTACCTTGTTGAGGCTGCGGCCGGGCTGAATGCCACCGTACTATTTGCCGGAGATGGTCCCCTGAGGAATGAACTGGAAGAACGCGCGCAAAGGCACGGGACCGGGTGCAGGTTCCTCGGCATGCTCAAACCGGATCAGATGCCTCTTTTCATGAAGTCCCTGGACCTTTTCTGTTTCCCGTCCTTGTGGGAAGGTCTGCCATCAGCGCTTGCGGAGGCAATTACTGCGGGACTGCCGGTTGTTGCATCGGATATCCCGCCGAACAGGGAAGTGCTCGGCAGCGCGGGATTTTTTGTCCCGGCGGGGAATGGTGCGAAGCTCCGGCAGACGCTGCAGGAGGTTATGGCCAATGATGAGCTCATGACAGCATTGCGTGAAAAGGCGTTAAGACAGGCGGAGCTGTTCTCCCTGGAGCACACGGTGAAGGCGTATGAGGATCTTTTCATGCAGATCATGAAGGACAAAGGTCTGGCATGAGACCCTGTCGTCTGATCCTTGTTGCGGATTACAGCCGGCCCTGGAATAATGCATGGTTCTATGAGGCAGGATTCGAAAAGAACGGTCACACAGTCGTCCGTTTTGATACGAAAGGTCATAAACAGCACGGGACGGAAATCGTGGCCCTGGCAAAGGAAGTCCACCCTGACTTCGTTCTTCATACGAAGGACGAGTTTCCAGTGCATGTTTTTGAGGAACTGAGAAGGATCTCACGGGTCATCCAGTGGTACCCTGACCCTGTCATCCCGGAATGGCTTCCTCCGTATGTGAAGGAATGCGATATGTTCCTTACCATGGCGGAGGGTCTTGTGGACGAGTTCAGAAAGCTGAACCTCAACAGTTTCTGGCTCACCCAGGCGTTTGAGCCGTCATTCTTCCGGCTGTCCGCCATTTCGGAGGATGACCGGGCGATCTTTTCCGCCGATGTTGCATTTGTCGGGAACCTTGGCTCAAAGCCGCAATATCTTTCCCGGAGGACCGCTCTCGAACGCGTCATCGGCACGGGCGCTGCGCTGAAATGGTGGGGGCCGAAGATACCCTGGAAGATAACCAACATCCCTCTGGTGTACGGCAAACTCGGCAGGGCATACGGCGGAAGATTCGTATGGGGAGAGGAGTATGCGAAGGTCGCCCGGCTTTCAAAGATATTCCTCGCCTTCGACTCGAAGCCGGAGCTGCGCAAGTCGATGAGCGCCCGCATGTACACTGCCGTGGGTTGCGGTGCATTCTATATCTGCAGACACGTGGACGGCATCGAGGACGTGCTGGTGCCTGATAAAGAGATCGTCACCTTCCATACGGAGGACGAAATGATCGACAAGATCGGGTTCTATCTCCGGAACGATGATGCCCGCAGGGAGATCGCTGCCGCGGGAAAGGCAAGAGTGCTGAGGGACCATATCTACGAGGTGAGAATACATCAGATGTGCAGCATGATCGAAAAAGCCGGGATCGTGGCGCCGTGATGAGGATCGGTATTGTCAGCACCATGGGCGAAAATGCGCCTTCTTATCATCTCCGGTTCGGGAGCGTGCTCTCTGCGCTTGAACAGAGCGGACAGGTGAAATGCTATGCGGCCATGCGCAAGGGCCTCTTCGGGATGCTGAGGCGGATCGCACCGGAGGCTGAGTCGGACCTATTGCTCGTTGCCCGCATCCGGGACCTCGACCACCTGAAGAACATTTACGATTTTGCGGAGAAAAAGAATATCCCTCTTGTCTACGAGACCGATGACCTGTTCCTGTATGAACGGAGGAGTGATGCCCCGGCCGCGTACGCAGGGGAGATCTCTGCATATCTTTCAAGAGCTGCCTGCATCATTACCTCAACATCGTATCTTGCGGATGAACTGAGATATCTTAACCCCCGTGTGTCTGTCTTCCCGAACCTGATCGATCCTGCGATCTGGGATATTCGCAAACCTGCCGGGAGATCCGGGGGGAGGCCGCTGAGGATCTGCTGCATCGGGACCGGACTCATGAGCGAAAACATTTCGCTGATCGTCCCTGCCATGGAGTTTTGCGCGGACAGGTACGGAAAGGATGTTGTTTTCTGTCTCTGGGGAAATGTCAAATATGTCGATGAAAGAGTGAAAAAGCTGAAAAATGTTAAACTTTTCGACAAACGGATGCCCTATCGGTCATTTGCCCGGAGGCTTCAGCGCGAAGCGTTTGACCTTGGCATTGTCCCGCTGAGCGACCTGAGGTTCAACCGGGCCAAGAGCAATGTCAAATACCTTGAGTACGCGGTTTCCGGCATCCCCGCGATCTTTTCCCGGGTCGAGGCATATGCCGGACTTTCTCACGGCGATACCGGCCTGCTCGCCGAGAACGACCCTGATGCGTGGAAAGAGGAGATTATCAGGTTGACGGAAGACGAGGACATGAGGACCAGGATCGCGGCAAGGGCGTATGATGACGTCAGCAGCAGGTTCGCGCTGAACGGAGAGTGGGCGCAGAACTATCTCTCTCTTCTGGAGAATGTGGTTGGCAGAACAGATGCTGCATAGCGGAAAGCTGGCCCGGGCCATCGAGACAGGGCTGAAATACACCACCTATCTTTTTCTTCTCTTTGCTCTCACCGGGATAAAGAAGGGCGGCGACATGCGGATCTTCATTCCGTATGTCACTGCCGTTTTTCTTCTGGCGCACCTGGCTGTCAGACGGGATTTTTCCGTCCTGCGGTCGTACCTCTTCTATGCGCTTGCGTGTTATGTTGTCGTCAGCTTTTTCCTTCTGTTCTTTTCGTTCGCACCGGAGGTGTCGCTGAAGGCGTTAAACAAGGATGTGCTGCCGGGCATGGTCCTTTTCCTTTCATTGCATTACCTGTCGGATTCCGCGGAGAAGGTCAGGGGCCTTCTGCTGGTATTTGCGGCTGCGCTGGCGGTAACGGTCGGTGCGGGGTATGTTACCTATGTGAGGGACTTTCTGGAGGAAGGCAGCGACAGGCACCTTTCCGTTAATATCCCGCCGCTCAAGTTCAAACTGTATTTCAATGTCTTTGCGATGAAGGTGAATTTTCTGCTGCCCTTTGCAGTTTCCTGCGCTGCGGCACTCAGAACAAGAGCTGCACGCGCGGTCCTGTGGTCGCTGACCGCGGCCTCTGTCGGCGCTGTGGTCCTGAGCCTTTCCCGCGGGGGCTGGCTGAGCCTGCTGGTCATGGTCTGTCTCTTTTTTCT
>VEOY01000075.1 GCA_012026685.1 Nitrospirota bacterium | reverse complement strand
GTCCGGCCCGGATCATTTGTAATTTGGTGCTGACTGCGGTATCCTTAAAAGCAAGCATATGTATCTGTATATCCGCACGGCAGATCGCTTTCCCGTTCATGTGTCAGTGCGCAGCATCCTCAGCCTGCGTTTCTTTGCCGCGGTCGTATGTCTTCTTGTCATCGGATGTTTCGGCCTCAGCATCTACGACGATGACCTGACCGACAACAATGATCTCCCGGGTTGCGGACTGCAGACTCTCCTTTTCGCGGTCATTGTCTGTGTTGCTGCCATGTGGCAAAGCACTGGGCCCGCCTTTTGCCGGGGCGCGCAGGCAGCCTATCGCATCCCGAGGTCTCCTCCGCTTCTTCTGCGCGGCTAAGCGCTCTCCCATTCCGTGCGCGGGCATCGTGCCGGCACGAACTGCAGTCAACAACACCGTATCATTATAATGGAGGTATCTATGTTTGGATTAGGAATGCCGGAAATGGTCGTTATCCTGGTAATTGCGCTTGTCCTCTTCGGGCCGAGCAAGCTTCCCGAACTCGGCAAGGGTCTGGGCGAGGCGATCAAGAGTTTCAAAAAAGGCATCCGGGATGCTGAATCACCCATTGATCACAAGGAGACCGGCAAGGAAGAGTCAAAAGGTTGAGGATATGGAAACCCCTGCAGCATCCGGAAAGGCGCCGGACAGCGTAAGACGCAGCCGCTTCGCGGCCCTCGTACCCCTGTCACTGGTCTTCCTTGGCGCAGCGTTTGTTACGAGGCTGGTCCTTCTTGGCAGATCACTTCATCTGGTCAGACCGAATGCCGGGCTCCTGCTGAAGATCTTCGGCGTCGGCTTTATTTATGACTGTGTTACGCTTGTCTATGCGGCCGCGCTGGCTGTTTTCATCCTCATCCTGATACCTGAAAGGATATATCGGAGCAGGGGATTTTACCCTGTTCACCTCCTGCTGCTGTTCGGTGCGATTTTTGTCGTTGTCTTCAGCAGCTTTGCCGAATACATCTTTTTTGACGAGTATGGGACCCGCTTCAATTTCATAGCCGTGGACTATCTTGTCTATACGACCGAGGTGGTGAAGAACATCTGGGAGTCGTATCCCCTGACAGTTCTCCTGTCCGCGGTCTTCGGGCTTTCTTCTTTGGCGTTCATTCCTGTATGGCGTTCTGCCGCTTCAGCCCGTCGGTCGCACACGCCGTTTCTGCGGAGGGTCAGGCAGGGGGCCGTATTCGTACTGCTTCCCCTGCTGCCCCTTGTCCTTGTTGACCAGTCGTATTCGCGCGTATCTTCGAACATGTACGCGAATGAGCTTGCCGCAAACGGCATCTACAATCTGTTCGCGGCATTCAGGAACAATGAGATCGACTACGAGTCGCTGTATGCGACGTGGGATAACGGTGACGTCTTTACCAAGCTGCGCGGCATGCTTAAGGAGACGGACAGCGAATTCGTCTCCGGGGACATCTTCGATATCAGCAGGGATGTCCGGGAGCAGGGGCAGGAAAAAAGGCTCAATGTCGTTACGATCATCGTCGAGAGCCTGAGCGCCGAGTACCTCGGGGTCTTCGGCAACAGGAAGGGCCTTACGCCCAATCTCGATGCGCTTGCCGGGCAGGGGCTTCTCTTTACGCATCTCTATGCTACCGGCACCCGCACAGACCGCGGTCTCGAGGCGATAACCCTCTCTGTGCCGCCAACACCGGGCCGTTCCATAGTCAAACGCCGGGGCAACGAGGGCCTGTTCTCCTGGGGAAGCGTCATGCGTGGAAAGGGTTATGACACGGTGTTCATGTATGGCGGATACGGCTATTTCGACAACATGAACTATTTCTTCAGCCATAACGGGTACCGCACCATTGACCGGAAGGATATAGCCCCGAGCGACATCCATTTTGAGAACGCCTGGGGAGTATGCGACGAGGACCTTTTTGCCAAGGCCCTTCGTGAGTTCGACATTGCGTACAGGGGCCATCGCCCCTTCTTCGCGGAGATCATGACGACATCAAACCACCGCCCGTATACGTATCCCGAGGGCAGGATCGATATCCCTTCGCATTCGGGCAGGGACGGGGCCGTGAAGTATACGGATTACGCCATAGGGAAGTTCATAGATGACGCCAGGAAAGAGCCCTGGTTCAGGGACACGGTCTTCGTGATCGTTGCCGACCATTGCGCCAACTCAGCGGGCAAAACAGCCCTGCCGGTTAAAAAATACGAGATCCCCCTGATCGTTTTTTCTCCTGCGCATATCCAGCCTGCGAGGGTTGACCGGCTTGCCAGCCAGATCGATGTCGCGCCCACCGTCCTGGACCTTCTGAACTTCAGCTATGCTGACCGTTTTTTCGGCAGGGATATCCTGCACGCGCCGCCGCAGCAGGAGCGCGCATTTATTGGGACATACCAGAAACTCGGTTATATCAGGGACAACACGCTTGTCATTCTCGAGCCCAGAAAAGATGTCGGTTTCTATCGCTTTGACCGTCAGACCGGCAGCATGGAGAGGACTGCCCCGGACAGGGAGATGGAGGAGGAGGCGATCAGCTACTACGAGGGCGAAAGCTATCTTTTCAGACAGCGGACCGGACCGACCGGCGGTTACGCTGATGCAGGAACGGGAAAACGGTTGTGATGCTGCGGGACCTTACTGCAGATCTTCCTGTTCCCTGACCTGGGTAAGGCAGTCAGGGCAGATGCCGTGCGTGAACGTTGCATCCGTGTTCTCTTCGACGTATTTTTCGACCTGCATCCAGTAGCCCTCGTCGTTGCGCACCTTCTTGCACCATGAGCAGATAGGCAACAGGCCTTTCAGCTGCTTGATGCCGTCAAGGGCTGCCCGCAACTCGGATATGAGCAGCTCTTTTTCGAGCTGGGTGTTCTTTTGTTCGGTGACATCCCTGTTTATGCCGAGGACATATTTATGTCCCTGGATGTCCATGAGCACCCCGGTCACCTCGACCGTGATGATGGAGCTGTCTTTCCGGTAGTGCTGCACTTCTGTCTTCAGCGTTTCACCCTCGATGATCCGTTTCAGCAGCCAGGGGGTGTGTTTCGCAGTCTCCGGCGTGTTGAGGTCCTGTATGTTCATGGACAGGAGTTCCTCCTGAGTGTACCCGTGCATCTCGCATGCAGCCCTGTTGACTGCCGTGATCCGTCCGGTTTTGTCACCTTCGGCATCGAGGATATAGATAGCGTCCCCTGCGGTCTCGAAGATCGTCCGGTACCGCAGCTCGTTCTCCACCACAGCTTTTTCCATGCGTTTACGGTCGGTGATGTCCCTGACCGCCTCAATGCCCGCCACTATTTCACCTTTGCTGTTCCGGAGCGGCGAAGAGATGATCTCGGCATGGAACGTTCCGCTGTCCGTGGCCCTGGACTGCTCTTTCTTATGGATCTTGCCGTCCTTGAACGACAGGGCAAGATGGCACCCGTCACAGACCTTGTCTTTCCCCTGATATGCCGCATAGCAATATTTCCCCCGATGGTCGCCGCCGACGAACTTCTTGTGCTGATCGTTCTGGTAGAGGATCTTGAAATGCGTGTCCTGGATGCTGATGCCGTCGCCCAGTGCTTTGATGACGGCTTCGCTCTTCTCCTTCTCGTCGTGAGCCCGGACGATCGCTTCACGCATCATTTTCTGCATGCGGTTGAACCTGTCCCTGAGCTCGTTCAGTTCTCCGACCTGCAGACGCAGTTCCTTCAGCTCTTCGATCAGTCTGTCTTTTGTCTTATTCTTGTCTTCCATTTTCAAAATATAAGCGACCAGCAGTTAAAATTTACATATTTTTCATTATTTTATATTTTTTAGATTTTTTTTGCATCAAAACGGTATGAGATACGGAAGCCGGGCAAGTGGGCAACAAGAACTCAGCGTCATGTGTGAATCGGAGCGCAAACAAAAGAGGCAGGTGCATCGGCACCTGCCTCTTTTCGAACTATAAGGTAAGCGTCTGCCTATTTCTTTGTTATTTCGTACTTCCCGTCCTTGTCTATCTGGATGAGGGCGTTTAGGAAGCGACCCTTATATCCTGCCTCCTTGAGGTCCTCATAGGCGCTCTCGGCCCTGAGCCCTGTCTGGCAGTGGGTGATGATCTCCTTGTCCTTGGGCAGCTCTTTGCTCCTGCTCAGGATCTCGCCCGCCGGTATGTTCACGGCACCCTTGATCATACCGTTCATCGCCTCGTCCGTGTCCCTGACATCGAGGATGAGCTTTCCGGGGTCTCCCTTTTCGGCGATGGCCTTGAACTCCTCAATGGATATTTCTCCGGGCCTTGGCTTGGGCACATACGATATGGTAGTGGCAGGGTCTCCCTGCTGGAGTTTGCCGCCTGCGGCCGTCCAGGCAGCTATACCGCCGTTCAGGACAGACGTGTCCTTGTATCCCCAGCCCCGCACGGTCTTGAATGCATCGCTGTCGACCGTGTCGCTGTAAAGGATGATCGGAGCTGACTTGTCAGCAGGGAACCGGTCCTTTGAAGATGCGAGCTCTTTTGCAGGCAGGGACACAGCCCCGGGGATGAACCCTTTCCTGGCAGCGCCGGCGTCCCGGAGATCGACAAGGACATGCGCAATGTCCTTCGTGATGAAGTCCTTCAGTGCAGCCGGCTCGGAGACGATAAGATTGCCGGTCTTTTTCCATAGAGGCATGCCGTCGTGGAAAACCTTGACCTTCGTGTATCCAATCGCTTCTGCCCTACGGGCAGAATCAGGGCTTAACCTTCAGGTGACGCCGCCGCAGTAAAAGATGACGAGCTTGTCCTTCTGCTTTGGCAGAGCCGTGTCCTTGAACGTCAGGGGGACCTCTTTCTTGGCTTCCTCCGCGTTGATCGGCGTGTCGAACTTTGCATTGTCCAGTGAAACCGCGTAAGGGAGATGTCCTTCGTTGAACCTCGCGGCCGGTCTCGAGTCGATCAGGACATAATTGCCCTTTTCAGGGCCTTCGGCTATCAGCTTTGTCATCTCTTCAAGTGATACGAGTTTTTCCTGCGCCACCTTGGCAGGCGGCTTTACCGAAAGGCTTACGGCATATGGCTTTTTTTCGTCCCCGGTAAATGTGACCCCTATCTCCTTGTCCTTGGGTACAGCAGAGAGCTTTTCAGCACCGATGAGCTTCAGGTCATCGCCGTAGCTTATTACCCAGACGAGCTTCTGGCCCACCTGGACATTGATGGTCCTGAACTTCTCGGTGACAGATACAAGCGTGCCGCGGATAACGCTCTTTTCTGCCTTATGGCACTGTACGCAGGGCTGCAGGACCGTCGGCTTTTCGGCGAATGACGTCCCGATTGATCCTATGAGCATGACGACCAGCGCAGTAGCTGCGGCGAGGAATGAGAACTTTCTGGCAACCATAACAACCTCCAGTCTAAAGTTATAACTTTAAGTTAAGTTTATTCGAAACTCATTTCCATAGTCAAGACGAAGCCATGCTTTTGCAGGATGCCGGGCTGACAGGTCCGTCAGCAATGGGGATCAATGAAAAAAACATATTGAATTTGTTGGGGAAATAGAGAAAATATAACGTAGGCGCACGGATTCCCGGTCTCCCCGGCCGTGTTCACCACGATAATGAAGTCCAGCATATCAGCTCAAAAAGGAGATGTATGAAACCGGTCAAGACCTTCAGAGTCATACCGAAATTGCCGGACAATATCGAGAGGCTGCGGGACCTCGCCTATAATCTGGGGTGGTGCTGGAACTATGAGGCCGTATCCCTCTTCCGACGGATGGACCATGACCTCTGGGAGGACCTTGACCACAACCCGGTGCGGTTGCTCGGTGCCATTGACCAAAGGCAGCTTGATGAACTTGCGCAGGACGACGGATTTATCGCCCATTACCGCAGGGTGCTCGAAAAGTACGAGCGGTACATGTCCGATCAGAAGTGGTACGAAAAGAACTTCGGGAAAAAAGAGACCTGCATCGCCTACTTCTCAGCGGAGTTCGGCATCACCGAATCCCTCCCCATCTATTCGGGAGGTCTCGGAGTCCTTGCCGGTGATCACCTCAAATCAGCATCAGATCTCGGCATACCGCTTGTCGGAGTCGGACTCCTGTACCAAAGCGGCTATTTCCGCCAGCATCTCAATTATGACGGCTGGCAGGCTGAAAGTTATCCGGTCAACGACTTCTACAACATGGCGGTGGAAGAGGCGAAGGGGAGCGACGGCAGCCCCCTGACCGTTTCACTGGACTTTCCGGGCCGCAAGGTCTATGCGCGCGCCTGGGTCGCGCATGTGGGCCGCGTCCGGCTCTTTCTCCTGGACACGAACATACCGCTCAATGCCGGACCCGACCATGATATCACGGATGAGCTCTATGGCGGGGACAATGAACGGAGGATCCAGCAGGAGATAGTGCTCGGCATTGGCGGCATCAGGCTGCTGAACCAGCTCGGCATCACGCCGTCCGTCTGCCACATGAACGAGGGCCATTCAGCATTCCTCGGGCTTGAGCGCGTCCGGCTTCTGATGCAGGGGAGGAAGCTTTCCTTTAACGAGGCCGTCGAGATCGTCAGGGCCGGGAGTGTCTTCACCACCCATACGCCCGTGCCCGCTGGCATCGATGTTTTTTCGCCGGACCTCATGAAGAGATACTTTTCCGACATGGCCAGGGAACTGGGCATCACCTGGGACCAGTTCCTTGGCCTCGGCGCGGAGAAGGGCGGTGATCTCAGTGCCGGTTTTTCGATGGCTGTGCTTGCCTTCCATCTCTCTGAACGAGCCAATGGCGTGAGCAAGCTGCACGGCTACGTCTCGCGGAACATCTTCAGACATATCTGGCCCGGTCTGCCCCGTGAAGAAGTGCCGATCGTCTCCATTACGAACGGGATACACCACAGCTCCTGGATATCCCATGACATGGAATCCCTCTATTACCGGTACATGGGAGACAAGTGGATCAAAGAGCCTCAGGTCATGGACAAGAAGGAGCACATCGACGAGATACCCGACGAGGAACTCTGGAGGACGCACGAGCGGCGGAGAGAGCGACTTGTGGCATTTGCCCGGAAGAGGCTGAAGAAACAGCTGATCATGCGCGGGGCGCCGGTCACCGAGACCAGGAAAGCCGAGGAGGTGCTGGACCCCGAGATCCTGACCATCGGATTTGCGCGCCGGTTCGCCACCTATAAGCGCGCAGACCTTATCCTCAGACATCCGGACAGGCTTGCCCGCATACTGAACAACGAGGACATGCCGGTGCAGATCATCTTTTCCGGCAAGGCCCACCCCAAGGACACCCCGGGCAAGGAGCTTCTGCGCGAGCTGGTACACCTGACGCAGCGGGAGGAGTTCAGAAAACGCATTGTCTTTCTTGAAGACTATGACATGGTGATCGCCCGGTACATGGTGCAGGGCGTTGACATATGGCTCAACACGCCGCGCCGGCTGTATGAGGCATCCGGCACGAGCGGCATGAAGGCAGCGGCGAACGGGGTCCTGAACATGAGCATCCTTGACGGTTGGTGGGACGAGGCATTCAAACCGGGGATCGGCTGGGCCATCGGCAAGGTCGATGAATATTCTGACATCAATTATCAGTACGACATCGAGGCGAACGCGATCTACGACCTGCTCGAAAAAGAGGTCATTCCGCTCTTCTACGGCAGAGGTTCGGATAAGCTTCCCCGCGGCTGGATACGGAACATGAAAGAGTCGATCAGGACGCTCTGGCCGGTCTTCAACACGCACAGGATGGCGATCGAATATACCGAGCGCTGCTACAACAAGGCGGAAAACCGGTTCAATCTGCTCACTGCCAACGGAAACTCAGGCGCGAAGGCGCTTGCGGCGTTCAAGGACGGCATTGCTGGCGGGTGGGGCAGGATCAGGATCGAGGATATCCGGTCTGACGCTGAAGAGCGGGTCCTGATCGGCAACTGCTTCAACGTTATGGTCACGGTCAACCTCGCGGAGATCGACCCTGACCATGTCGATGTGCAGGTCTACCACGGACTGGTGGACAGCACCGGCATGATCTTCGAAGGCGTTTCGGACAGTCTCAGGGACATCAGGAAGATCTCTGACGGCAGATATGAGTTCGCGGGATGCCTCAAATGCACCCTGAGCGGCATGCAGGGCTTTTCCGTAAGGATCCTCCCGAAGAATGCGCTTCTGGAGAGTCCTTTTGTGCCGGGCCTCATCAAATGGGCGTTGTAAAAGCCGGTCGGTGAAGAATGGGGCCCGAAGCCTTTTTAATCCTGAGCTGTGGGTCTGTTGCCCGCCTCTTTCAGGACATACATATCACATCGGAGAAACAGTCGTCCGTGTTTCTGTTCGGGCCGCTTTCTGCGCCGGTCAGGGGACCATATCATCCGGCGTGTTGTTTGCGACAGTCGCAGTTTCCGCGATGTTCAGCGCTATTGCCCCCGAAGTGAATATACCTCCGCCGGAGGATGCAGCATAGTTTCCGATGACCTTGCTCAGGCCGGAGATGCCTACGGTCATAAGCGCATCGCCCTGAAGGTAAATGCCCCCGCCCTGCGCAGCCGAAAAACCGTTTGCCGCGTTGCCTTTGATCGTGCAGCCGCTGAAGGTCGAAGTGGTTCCGATCACGGCAATGCCTCCGCCGTTCGCCGCTGATCCGAGAGCTGCATTATTTGCTATGCTGCTTTCAGTGACCGTGGCAGGATTCGTGCTGCCTGAAATGAACAGTCCGCCTCCTGAAGATGCAAGCAATGAAGGGGACCATGAATCCGCGGTATTATTCAGGACCCTGCTGCTGCCGATCATTATGGTATTTGCCCCATCTGCTCCGATGCCTCCCCCCCATGCAGAACCGCTTTCGCCTATGGCAGGCTCGACAACAGCTGACACGCTGTTGTTGGCGATCTTTGATCCCGTCACAGTGAGAGTCGCATTCGGACCTGTCACTGCTACTCCGCCCCCGAGGGCACTGATGCCTGACATGCCGAAATACAGTGCATTGCGGGCTATGACGCTCGACACGATCGTGAGAGGACCGGAGCTTGCTATCCCTCCTCCTGCGGTTCCGTAGGCAAGGTTGTCCCTTATGCTGCAGGACGTTATCGTGACCGCGGAATCGGAATCATTGAAGATGCCCCCGCCCTGGCCGATGACGCTCCCGTTCTGGACCGTGATCCCGGAAAACCTGATGATATCGGCTGCGGTGCCGCTGATGTGGAATACCCGGTCAAGGTGCGAGCCGTCGACAACGGTATATGCCGCGCCCTGCCCGATGATCGTCACGCTTTCGCTGATATCGAGGTCGCCTGTTGCTGCCGCGTCCTCTCCGGCGCCGCCGCTTTCCCCTTCGTTCCCTGCGATGAGGCTATATTTTTTGGCCTTCAGGACGATCTTGTCCGGTCCGGCGAGCGCATTGGCTTCCTGGACAGCTGCGCGGAGCGTGCAGACTCGGTTTCCGGCACCTGTTTCGCAGATCCCGTCACCCGGAGCGGCATCCACGATATCGTCCGTGCTGTTTACGACGAACTTTGCTGCGAATGACGCAGACGGCATTGCCATGGCTCCGGCCAAGACAATGACATATATAATAGCCCTCATCTTTTCCTGTCCTGTCCAACGCATGCCAATTCCTCCCAAGCGCTTATTTGATGAGCAGTCCCTTCCCTATGTTGCGCGGTTTCCCGGCCGTCAGCGGCATAAACCAGACGTATTATGAATCAACAGAGCCTCCAAATGGAACTGGTGTGCTTACGAAAGGGACAGGCCCTGTGGGGCCTGCCCCCTTTCGTAAGTAATATATGCTGATGAATTGTTACGGGAATATTTCGTTCTCGATGTTATTGGCTACCACAGAATCCGGCAAGGGGATACCGTGGACGATCCGCTGCTGTTGAATATCCCTCCCCCTTCCTGGTCGAATGAGCAACTTGATATTGGACAGAAGGCAGAAAAGAGGCACGGGATTTGATCCCCCGTGCCTCTTTTTTTAATAGCAGATACGGCTCAGAACCTGTAGGTGAGGCCGACGAAAAAGACATTGGCCTTATAGTCCTGCTCCTTGTAGGCGCCGGACAGGTAGGTGTTTGCAAAACCGAATGAGCTGACCACATACTGATAGTCGTCGGTGCGGACATCATCATACGTGAACTTCTCATAGGCATAACCGGCGGTGATGCTCATGGACTTCATCAGGTCATAGACCGCCCGTGCCCTGAAGGAGTGCTTGCGGTAATCGTCCCAGTTGGATGCGTCGATGTTGCTGTTGGTGCGGCCGCCGGTCAGCGCCGTATCCAGCAGATAGTTGAAATCCGCATCTCCGTTGGACTTCACATAGTCGTACTGCAGCTTCAGGGTGAGCTTCCTGGGGATGATATAGATGTCGGTGCCGACCCCGAAGTCATAGGTCTTGTCCTTTTGGTGAAGGTCCCAGTTGAAGTTCAGCGGGTCCTGCACCGTGCCATCGGGGTTGACCGTGGCGGAACCGGTAAACTGCCGCTGGTCCTGGATCGACCGCACCTTCTCATAGTCGAAGTACCCGTAGAGCTTTGCCACCTTGCCGATGGTATAGTCCGCATCCACCGTGAACTCGTCCCTCTTGTCCTCTGTGAGGCCCAGCGTTGTGTCGTAGTAGTCTGTCTTCTTGTAGACATACCCCAGCGAGATGTTGAGGCTGTCCATGGGGGATATGTCCACCGAGGCCTTGAACGAGTCGCGGTGCATGGGGGCAACGTCATAGCGTCTGACATACGATTCCACCACTGCCTCGGACAGGTCATCCGGGATCGCCCGGTCCATCTGGCGGTTCACCCGCTCGTAGCCTGTCCTGAGGGTCAGGAAATCAAGGCCCGTCCACCGGAGGTTGACCGCGTAGATGTCGTCGTTGGTCTCAGTGACGTCGATCCGGTTGTTGAACTTCATGTCGTAGTTCTTGTACGAGCCGCTGAGGTAAAAGTGCATGGGCAGTTTGAAGCCTAGTTCCAGACCCTCGTTCCTCTTGGAGTAGTCGAACAGCTCGTTGACCTCGCCGTCGTCGATGACGTCGGAGCGGTTGTCCTTGTCATAGTAGCTGGCAAAGACCTTGGCATCGAGCCAGGGCAGGGGGCTGCTCGTGAGGGACAGGTCGTAGTTGGTGGTCTCTATCCTGCCGTTATAGCTCTGGCCGGTGGGCGCCAGGGTGAAGGCGTCAAACAGCCTGACCGAGTCGGCCCGCGTACGCGATGAGCCGACATTGAGGCTGAGCCTGCTTTGCAGGGGCAGAAAGACCGAGCCCTTGAAGCCGATCTTGTAGTAGTTGTTGTCGGGCGGCAGGCTCAGGGCATCAGGGGCGCCGCTGAAGGCGTTGGTGAAGTCCAGCCTGCTGCTGTCGTTGTCAAAAGAGCTGTACACGTAGCTCACCGAGGCGAAGAAGGGTTTCTTTGCATAGCCGGCCTCCACGCTGAAGGTATCGGTCCGGTACTCTATCGGCTCGGGTATCTCCGAGGTGACGGAAAACCCGCCGGATGCCCCCGCGGGCTTTATGCCGCTTTTGTCCTCCCGGGAAAATGAGGCGCTCAGAAAGAAGGGCTTCAGCGCATCGAGCCGGAAGCCGGCGCTGTAGCGCTTGCGCTCCGTGGAATAATCAAACCCCTTCCACGCCGTCACATCGGTGGTCGGCGTCCCGGGCACCGGCCCCGAAAGGATGCCGCCGAGCTCATCGCTGCCCACACCATCCAGATAGTAGGTCCGCGCCCCAAAGGTGATGTTGTGGGGGATCTCCTGGTATTTCAGTGAGTAGCTGAAGCCGCCCCACAGACCGCCGGTCAGCCCGAAGTTCTTCTCCCTCGATATCTCTCCGTCGAGTTTCAGGAAGTACCGGTTGTTGTCGTACGTGAGGTCAAACATCGTGGTGAGCGAATCGTTGACGTTTCTGTATTCGTTGAACTTGGCCTCGCTGCCGCTGATGTCGGCAAGCACGCCCCCTACCGTGACCTCGCCCTCGAAGTTCTTGTCCTCTGAAGCCAGCGCAGGGGAGATGAGCGCGAGTCCCAGGATTACGGCACATATGATCATTGTGGTCTTGTGTCTCATGGTCATCCCTCCTATCGAATGAATCTCAGGCCTCTGCCGTCAGGGCCGTTGCTTCCGTGTATGTTCGTGTGGCAGTTCATGCATGCCCTGCCGATCAGCTTGTTGCTGGGCTCTGTCCCGCCAAAACCGTCTGCCTTGGTGTAGGGGGTGCTGGGATGAAACGCCGCCTCGTGGCAGCTCTGGCAGAGCTGCGGAGGCTTCCTTACCAGCAGGCTGTTGTGGTTGGAACCATGCACCGCGTGGCAGTTCAGGCAGTTGGCCTCAACCGGCGGGTGCTCGAACCGGAACGGTCCGCGCTTTTCCGCGTGGCACGTGTAGCACAGCTCGTTGACCGTGTCGGCCCTGAGCATCTTGGCATTGAAGGTGCCGTGCGTGTCGTGGCAGTCAGTGCAGGTGACCTTCCCCTCCCGTATCGGGTGGTGCGACTGCTTGTTGCTCTGCAGCCGGATGTCTTTGTGGCAGTCAAAGCACAGGTCGGGCTGGGCCGCCTTGAGGCTCCTGCCGGTGCCTGCGTGCACCGAGGGGCAGTCGGTGCAGCCGATGCCGTTTGATTTGTGCCTGGACAGGTTCCAGTTGATCAGATGCTGACGGTCTTCGTGGCAGGCAAGACACTTTGCCGACTTGTCCTTGGCATCGAGCTTCCTGCCAAAGCCGAAGATGGAGACCCCCTTGCCTCCTCCCTTGGATACGTGCTCGGCGCCTGAGCCGTGGCAGGACTCGCAGCCAAACTGCGCTGCCGGGGAGCCCGACACCGCCTTCTTGCCGTGAGGACTCCGCGCGTAGCTGTCATAGTAGCCCTCGTGACAGCCCTTGCATGCTTCTGCTCCCGCATATCCCGTGTCGGTGGATACCGGCGGGACATGGGTGAAGAGGACAACAGCAGAGAAAAAGCCGAGAAGCAAAACTATCTTCTTCATGAAGACCCTCCTTGAGAGATTTCTGATTGAATGCCGTACTATTTTCTGAGATAAAGCAATGCCTTACGCCGATTATGTGAATTTTAGTACAAATCGGGCTGACATACAAGAGTAATGCCATTTTTTTTCTAAATAAGGGTATTTGCCAGCCGACTGCCCCCGGGGCCGCGCGCAGTTACTTGCTGCCCTGAACTGCATGTTATACTGTTACTGACCACATATAGAAATAAATACGGACGGCCATGCGCATACCTGCAGGCAGCAAGGGAGATACGATGAACTATGAAGAACTGGCGGCGGCGCTCACAAGCGGTCCCGGACTCCAGAGAGCGAAGGCTGCTCAGGAACTGGGGCGCCTGAAGGACAGGAGGGCGACAAAGCCCCTTATGACTGCCCTGACAGACAAGAACTCCGCTGTCCGCAACAATGCTGCTTATGCGCTTGCCGAACTCGGAGCATCTGAGGCTGTGCCGGTCCTTACGCCTCTGCTCAGGGACCCCGAGGAATGGGTCAGGAAGAGTGCGGCAAAATCGCTTGGCATGCTGCGGGCCCGCAGCGCGGTCAATGATCTGATCAGCGCACTTGGCGACAGTTCCTACATGGTCAGAAAAAGTGCTGCGCGGAGCCTCGGCCAGATCGGGGGAGATGCAGCCAGGAAGGCCCTCGAACGGGCCACCTCAGACCCGGATACCATCGTTGCGCACACAGCCAGAGAAGCACTGAACAACCTGCATACATAGCAGGGCGTCGAAACTCCCTCTATTGCAGGTGACATCCCCTTATTCCCTTAAATTTACCCGCTCATTCGATAGTCGTCACGTTTTTGTCTCTCCGCATAACAAGGGGACGGTGGGTTATGCCTTTGCTTCCCTTCGGCAGGTCCTTCTGCTGAGGATGACCCTCTTGGCGAAGAATGAGAAGGCAAAACAGGTGAAGAAATAGACAAGGAAGACGGCAAAAAGGTAATACTCCGGGATGTCGAACAGGGTACCGGCAATGGCGAGCAGCGAAAAGGCCGCTGACAGAGCAATGATGATCGATGCGGTCTGGCGCTTGGTGAATCCGAACTTCAGCAGCACATGGTGCAGATGGGTCTTGTCCGGGTAGAAGGGGCTTTTGCCCTTCATAACCCTTCGCGTCATTACGGTGAGCGTATCAGCTATCGGCACGGCAAGGACGAGAAGAGGGGCCACCGGCCTTACCAAGCTGTGGTCTTCCTGGGTTATGGCGATCGACACGAACGATGCGCTCAAACCGAGGAAGAGGCTTCCTGCATCACCCATGAAGAGCTTCGAGGGATGCCAGTTATATCTGAGGAAAGCAATGATGGCGCCGCAGAGCGCAAGGCAGACGAGCAGCAGGGTCCTGTGTCCGTCAACGTAACTGAGCAGGGAGAATGAGGAAAACGCAACCAGAGAAACTCCGCCCGCGAGCCCGTCGACGCCGTCGATCATATTGATCGCGTTGATCACCCCCACCGTGCCCAGGACGGTCATCAGGGGCCCCCAGGCGGGGAAAACGATGGGGCCGAAGTCAAGGAGATCGCCAAAGGAGGTGAGGGATACGCTGCTGAAATAGCCCAGCAGCAGGGCCGCGATGATCTGCGCGGCGAATTTCAGGCGATGGTTCACTTCTCGGAAGTCGTCGAAAAAACCGATGAGCACCAGGAGCATCGATGCGCCGTAGTAGCCGCGCAGGCTGCCGCCCTTGACCATGCTCAGGGGAACGAGCAGGAGGCATCCGAAAGCAACGCCAAGCGACATGGCGAGCCCGCCCACAAGGGGCTTGGGTGACTGGTGCACCTTGCGCTGGTTGGGCAAGTCCACGAGGCCGAGTTCTGTTGCGATATGCGCAAAGCGCGGCAGGACGAACAGTGTTACGCAGAGCGGAAGGACAAACGAAAGGACAGCCGTCACCAGGTCATGCATTATTCCCCTCCGGGACCATTCATATAATGTATCGCTGCTGCTGAAAGAAAAGCAAGCGTAAGCCGTCTCCCCTGTTCCAACGAGCGCGGCTACCGGCCATAAAAAAAGGCGGGATGATTTCTCACCCCGCCTTCCCATCTCAGCGCATCGTTCGATGCACGGTAAAATCAGAAGCTCAGCTGGATAGAGTGCCTGAGCGCCGTAACACCCTTCTTGTCGTCAAGCGGCAGGATGTCCTCGTAGAACTTGCCCGGCTTGAAGTACCCCGCATCGATCTG
>VEOY01000164.1 GCA_012026685.1 Nitrospirota bacterium | reverse complement strand
GGTCAACCACTGCGGGAGGTGACGCATGCCGGATGACAAAAAGAAGAAACTGCTGAAAACTGCAAAGTCCCTGATGGAAGGCGAAGGCCTGGCCGACGCCCTTACCCAGGTGATCGAGGACCAGCGGGGCCATCTCGGATTTCTCCTGAGCATGCAAAGGAAGCGACATCGCACCTTCACCCCCATCGTACTCAAAGGGATGTCGGTCTACCGTGAGCCCCGTGCCATTGACCGGAAGACAGCCGAACTGGCGGCGGTGAGCGCGGCAACGGCGCTCAGATGCGAGCATTGCCTCGACGCGCACATGGCAAGGGCGGCCGAAGAGGGAGCAAGCATGGACGAGATCCTCGATGTCATGCTGGTGTCAGCAGCTATCTGTGAATCGTCCACGCTTTCGGTGGCATTCCGCAAGTTCAGGCAGTTCGAGGGGAAGCAGAAAAAGGCCCCTGCCGACGACTGATATCGCGTCTCATCGCGGCTTTTCCTTTTGTCTGAGCCTGACCAGTGTTGCTCCCCATCCGCCTGCCGTCTCGTCTGCGAGCCTGAAGAATTCAACTTCCGGCATGCGCTTAAGCATGGCGTGCACGGTCTCCCTCAGCATGCCGGTCCCTTTGCCGTGAATGATCCTGACCTCAAGTATATCCTTCTCCCTGCACGCCTGAAGATATTCAGGGAGGAGATCCTTCACCTCTCCGGGGCGAAAGGTGTGAAGATCAAGGACACCGTCAACGGGCTGTGCGACGGGCTGAGATTCTTCTTTATCAGAGCAGTCTTCCATTTTTCAGGCGAAGGTCGGTTCGCCCTATACTATATAAGAACCGTGAACAAGAAAACCAGGATCGCTGCTGTCCCGGTACTCGTTGCGGAAAGCAAGCTCCGGCCCGCCTTGTTCTGCACGGGAGTGAGCTATTTCCCGGGTTCTTCTTCGGTCTCTTTCCTGGAGCGCAGGACATTGCCGGAAAAATTGGAAGCAGCCCGCTCATTCTGCTAAAATGGTCTCATAAAGCTTGTGAAGGAGCCGTTCATGTCCTGGAGATGCCCTGAATGCAGCCGAACCAATGAGCCGCCTCAAAAGAAGTGTGCATGCGGCTATGCTTATTACGAGATACTTGGTGTCAAAGAGGACGCATCGCCGGATTCTACAGAGCAGACTTACCGCTATCTTTTCAACATCTGGAAGAAATCAGCCGATGATCAGGACCGTCATGCCCGCAGCAAGGCTGCTGAACGGCTGAAGAAGATCAATGATGCGCATGCAGTCTTCCTGCAGATGACCCGAGATTCCGGAAAGGATGCAATGACTTCGTCCACACTGAAGTTTGCGGCCGCGGGCGGCGTCGGTCTTATCATTTTTGTTGTCATCGCCTTCGTGCTCTTTTCTCCTGTCCGTAAAGGTCCTCTGCCGTCCGCCCCTGAAGCAGTCCCGATGCAGCAGGCATCTCCGGAGAAGGGTGCGCCTTCCCTGCCTGCACAGCCTGGTCAGCTCCAACCTGCCCCGTTGCAGACACGGGGTCCTTCATCGGGTGATACGCCTGACATGGCTGCGGAAAAAACGTCCGACTGGGCGATCGAATCCGTAAAAAAATCCCATTCTCTTGATCGTATTGTCACGGTTGATGCACTGGCGGATAAGTGGCTGGCCGAAAATTCCGGGAAGCTGAAGCCGATAGGATGGGCAGCAAAAAAGATCGGTGACAGTATCTTTCTGGTAAGTTTTACCGCTGCCGACGGGACAACATCCACAGGATTTTATTTTGATATCAGCACCGAAACCGGAGAGATCCGGAACATAGCCAATCATCCGGACCTCCAGCAGAAGTACGGCATCAGGATAAACTGACACTCATCTCTCCTCCGCACCAGTCACCCGAAGATCCCATATCTTCATGTCCTCCTTTTCTCTCACATTGACCGCCCATCCGCTGTGCATGTCTTCTGAACTATTCAAATGCAATTCGTCTGCAGTATAATGGTACAACATCAAATCACCAGGAGGATGACGGAATGAAGTTCAGACCACTCCATGACTGGGTTGTGATCAAGAGAAGCAAACCTGCCGAAATGACCGCCAGCGGCATCATCATCCCCGATGCTGCCAGGGACAAACCATCTGAGGGGGTCGTTGCAGGTGTCGGGCCGGGCAGATATAAACAGGAGAAAGGGAAAAAAGAGAAGAAATTCTTCCCGACCGTACTGAAGCCCGGGCAGAAGGTAATGTTCATAGACTACATGGCGAAGGATGTCGAACTTGACGGCATGGAGATTACGCTCATCCGGGAGGACGATGTCCTCGGCATCATTGAGCAGAGCAGCGAACTCGCGGTAAGAAAGGAATATCGCGTAGAGATCAAAAAAGAACTGCCGCCCATGGTACAGGCACGGCCGGAAAAGGCGGGGGTCGCGGCCGGCGCGAAACAGCCGGCAAAGACAATAAAAAAAGAAAAACCGGCAAAGTCAAAAGGCAAGACCACCACGGGAAAATCGGCAAAAAAAGAGAAGAACGT
>VEOY01000173.1 GCA_012026685.1 Nitrospirota bacterium | reverse complement strand
TATTCGCTTTTGCTGAAAGAAGGCGTAAAGAAATAGTATTTGTTCGTTGGGATTTGCGCCCTTAGCTCAGCTGGATAGAGCGTCAGACTACGAATCTGCTGGCCGGGGGTTCGAATCCCTCAGGGCGCGCCACCTTATGAAGAATGTTGAGAAGGGGCCGGGAGCATATTGCTCGCGGCCCCTTCTGCGTCTTGTGTGAGGCTGTCGTGTCGAAGATGACAGATGCAGATTTCATGGAGATCGCCATGGAAGAGGCGATTCGCGCTTTTCAGGAGGGTGAAGTACCTGTCGGCGCGGTAATTGTGCGCGACGGAGCAATCATTGGAAGGGCGCACAATCTCCGCGAATCAACAAAGGACCCCTCAGCTCATGCAGAGATCCTTGCACTGCGTTCCGCGACACGTGTCTCCGATTCCTGGCGTCTCATTGATGCAACTATTTACGTAACGAAGGAGCCGTGCATCATGTGCTCGGGAGCCGTCATCAATAGTCGTATCTCCCGCCTCGTTTACGGCTGTAAAGATATGAAGGCCGGGGGGGTCGACAGTCTCTACCGGATACTTTCAGACAGCAGGCTGAACCACCAGGTAACGGTTGTCTCCGGCGTACTCGAAGAGGAATGCGCTGCATTGCTTCAGAGGTTTTTCCGCGAGCGCAGATAGTTTACCTCATCTCGTCCTCCCATGATATAATGCCAGCAAACCATGACTGATCTTGCGAAAAACGACATAGATATCATCTTCGACTCGACCTATGACGGCATGATCGCTATCAACAGCGACGGCATTGTTACCCTTTTCAACAAGGCAGCCGAAAGGATAACCGGGCTCAAAGCGGAAGATATGATCGGCAATCCCGCGGTCGACGTAATACCGAACACCCGCCTGCATCTTGTGCTTGCTGAAGGCGTGTCCGAGATCGGTCAGGAGCAGAATCTCGGCAATACGGTCATTATTACGAACCGCGTTCCGATACGCGATGCCAATGGCCATGTGCGGGGTGCTGTCGCCATCTTCCGGGATATAACCGAAATAAAAGATCTCGCCAGTACGGTCAGTAATCTCTGGAATGTCCGGAGTCTGCTGGAGGCAGTGATCGAATCGACAGCAGATGCGATCTCTGTCGCGGACGAAAGAGGCATTAATATCATTGTGAACCCGGCATACACCCGCATCACCGGGATGCCGCCGGAAGCCGTCATCGGAAAACATGCGGCAGTCGATATCGCTGAGGGCGAGAGCATGCATATGAAGGTACTCAAGACGGGCAAGCCCGTTAAGAATGTACGCATGAAGGTGGGACCTGCCAAGAAGGATGTCATCGTCAATGTAGCTCCTATTTATGTTGAGGGTATGATCCGCGGCAGTGTCGGCGTGATCCACGATATATCCGAGATCATGACCCTGAATGAAGAGCTTGCTCATGCTCGGAAGATCATTCGGCAGCTCAAGGCACGGTATACCTGGAACGACATTATCGGAAAAAGTCCGGCCATCACCCTTGCGAAGGAACAGGCCCGCCGCGCCGCGGAGACTCCTGCAACGGTGCTGCTCAGGGGAGAAAGCGGGACCGGGAAGGAACTTTTTGCTCACGCCATTCACAATGCCAGCAGCAGAAAAAAAGGGCAGTTCGTGCGTATCAATTGCGCAGCACTCGCACAGGAACTTCTCGAAAGCGAACTTTTCGGGTACGAAGAAGGAGCTTTCACTGGTGCCATGAAAGGCGGCAGGACGGGCCTGTTCGAGGAAGCGGGCAGGGGGACGATCTTTTTGGACGAGATCGGCGAGATCAGTCATTCTCTCCAGAAGAAACTGCTCCGTGTGCTCCAGGAGCGCGAAATAATCAGGGTGGGCAGCACCATGCCTGTTCCGATCGATGTCAGGGTTATTGCAGCAACGAATGCCAATCTTGAGCAGAAGGTAAAGGATGGCTCGTTCAGGGAGGATCTCTACTACCGGTTGAATGTGATCCCCATCATGATCCCGCCATTGCGGGAGATCACGGACGATATACCCTTTCTCGTCGAACATCTCATCTTCAGGCTCAATCAAAGTTACGGAAGGGAAGTGCTCAGCATGTCTGCATCAGCCCTTGGCAGCCTGATGCAATATCATTGGCCCGGCAATGTGCGCGAACTGGAGAGTGTCTTAGCCCGGGCCATGATCAATATGAAACCCCATGACAAGATGATCGAGACCGAACATCTCCCCCGTCTCGAATGCGAGAGGGTCAGCGACGCGTTGCCATCGGCCGATCAAAAGACAGCACGAACGCTTGATCAGGCTGTTGCTGACGCCGAAAAGGCTGCAATTATTTGGGCCCTGAAAGATGCCGCTGGAAACCGGCAAAAGGCAGCGGTCACCCTGAACACAGCCCTGAGAAATCTGTATTACAAAATAAAGAAATACAATATTAAATCTTAAGTCCTGCATTTAATTGCAGGCAAATAGTTTCAATTACTGCACGTAATTGCATTATTTTCTAAGCAGGGACGTTCACCAACAATAACAATAATATCTCGGAAATACATATAGTTATACAATTAACTTAAACTTATTTGTATAATATTGTGCATCTGGTATCTCCTTTGCTACCCTATAAAAAATAAAGAAAGTTTTTGGGAGGTAAGTGTGCGCATTGCTCAGTTCTTACGCTACTCGTTTGTTGCCCTGGAAGTGACCGTCCCGCGATCTTATCTCCTATAGTGTTATTCGAAATATTAGGCACAGTTTTTTTGGTCTTTATTGGAAATGCGGGAAAAAGAAATTGATGAATTAGATGGATTTTATTATTGTGTAGCTGTATAGGTCATGATAGACGAAGCTTTTTCACTATAAGAGGAGGGATCGGGTATGATGAAGCCGGAATCTCAGGGTTGGCGTTTCAGATCGGCAGTCCGGCAGGAAAAACCACTGCAGGTAGTGGGTGCGGTCAGTGCATATGCTGCGCGTTTAGCTCAACGCGCTGGATTTAAGGCTCTTTATGTATCGGGCGGGGGTGTTGCTGCCAGTTCGCTCGGTGTTCCGGATCTCGGGATCAGTACCATGGATGACGTATTGACCGATGTGCGCCGCATTACCGACATTACGGATCTGCCCGTACTTGTAGATATCGATACCGGATGGGGCAGTGCATTCAACATCGGGCGTACCATCAAGTCCATGATCAAGTTCGGCGCCGCGGCTGTACATATTGAAGACCAGGTGCTGGCAAAGCGCTGCGGGCATCGTCCGGGCAAGGCGATCGTAAGCAGCGAGGAAATGGTCGACCGGATCAAAGCTGCTGTGGATGCAAAGACCGATGCTGATTTTGTCATTATGGCCAGGACAGATGCCCTGGCTGTTGAGGGGCTTGATGCCGCGATCGATCGCGGCTGTGCCTGTGTTGAGGCCGGCGCTGACATGATCTTTCCTGAAGCCGTGACCGATCTTGCCATGTATAAAAAATTCGCTGCGGCGGTAAAGGTCCCGATTCTTGCGAATATCACGGAATTCGGAGCAACATCGCTCTATACGGTTGAAGAACTGCGCACTGCGGACGTTTCGATCGTGCTGTATCCCCTGTCGGCCTTTCGAGCGATGAGCAGGGCAGCGCTTGACGTGTACGGCGCCATCCGGAACGAGGGGACGCAGAAGAATGTTGTCCCGCTCATGCAGACCAGGGCGGAGCTGTATGATTATCTTGATTACCATGCATTTGAAAATAGGCTTGATACTATATTCCAGAAGGAGGAAAAACGATGAGCACAGCAACTGAAACCATTCCTGCAAAGGTCAAAAAATCGGTCGCACTATCCGGAGTGTGTGCTGGCAATACGGCGGTTTGCACTGTCGGCCGCACAGGAAATGATCTTCACTATCGCGGATATGACATTGTGGAACTCGCGATGCGTTCCACATTCGAAGAGGTTTCCTATCTGCTGGTGCATGGCGAACTCCCCCGGAGGTCTGAGTTGAAAGATTACCGAAGGAAGTTGAAGAGCCTCCGCGGTCTTCCCGCCCAGGTGAAAGCTGTGCTGGAAAATATCCCTGCTGCCGCCCATCCCATGGATGTGCTTCGCGCCGGCTGCGCAGTACTGGGGACCGTGCTTCCGGAGAAGGAAGACCGGAACTTGCAGGGAACCCGGGATATCCTTGACCGTCTGATCGCCTCGTTCGGTTCAATGCTCCTTTACTGGTGGCACTACAGCCAGAACGGGCGCAGGATAGAGGTCGAGACGGATGATGATACGGTCGCCGGCCATTTCCTGCATCTTCTTCACGGGCGGACGCCTTCGCAGCTTCATGAGAAGGCCCTGGACCAGTCGCTCATTCTTTATGCTGAACACGAATTCACCGCGTCTACCTTTGCTGCCCGTGTGATAACTGGTACGCTTTCCGATGTGTATTCTGCCATCACCGGGGCTATTGGAGCCCTGCGCGGCCCGAAGCACGGAGGTGCCAATGAAGTGGCCAGTGAGATCCAGCGACGTTATCGCACACCGGACGAGGCCGAAGCGGACATTAAGGCACGGGTTGCGAACAAGGAGATCATCATCGGATTCGGTCACCCGGTGTATACCGTGGGCGACCCCAGAAACCCGATCATCAAGGAACTTGCCCGTAGCCTGTGCAAGGACGGTGACAATATGAACCTCTTCCATGTTGCCGACCGGATAGAAGCGGTGATGAAGAGAGAAAAGAATATGTTTGCCAATCTCGACTGGTACTCAGCTGTTTCATATCACATGATGGGCGTGCCCATTCCCATGTTCACCCCTATTTTCGTTATCTCACGTACGACGGGGTGGGGCGCTCATGTCATTGAGCAGCGCCTCGACAACAAGATCATCCGCCCTTCGGCCAACTACATCGGAGAGGAAGATCGTAAATACGTGCCGATTGAAGAACGGTAATGGACTGCTGCCGGCTGTCATTTCCCCGACGGGAAAAGTGCCGGAGGACAAAATGACAGCAGATGCTTGTTGGGGCTTTTTTGGAGAGTTGACCATAATTTAAGGAAAGTGAAGAGGTAAACTATGGGTTCCCCTATCTCAAATGTACGTCCGAAACCCGACAAGGTGCTTGTCGATATCGCGGATTATGTTGCCGGCTATACGATCAGATCGAAAGAAGCATATGACACCGCGCGTTATTGCCTGATCGATACCCTCGGATGCGGCCTCGAGGCCTTAGGATATCCTGCCTGTACAAAACTACTGGGGCCTATCGTGCCCGGGACCGTCGTGCCCCATGGCGCAAAGGTGCCTGGCACCCAATTCCAGCTCGATCCTGTGCAGGCCGCGTTCAATATCGGCACCATGATACGCTGGCTCGATTTCAACGACACCTGGCTTGCCGCGGAATGGGGTCATCCGTCGGATAACCTCGGCGGCATCCTGGCTGTTGCCGATTACCTGTCGCGAAAGGCTGTGTCAGCAGGAAAGAAACCTCTGCTGATGAAGGAAGTCCTGACAGCCATGATCAAGGCCCATGAGATCCAGGGAGTCATCGCCCTGGAGAACGCCTTCAACCGGGTCGGACTTGATCATGTCGTGCTGGTGAAGGTGGCGACGACGGCTGTCGTGACGAAAATGCTCGGCGGGACAAAGGATGAGATCATGAATGCTGTTTCAAATGCGTGGATCGACGGCCAGTCTCTGAGGACATACCGCCATGCGCCGAATACCGGTTCCCGAA
This sequence comes from Nitrospirota bacterium, assembly GCA_012026685.1. GTDB lineage: Bacteria > Nitrospirota > Thermodesulfovibrionia > Thermodesulfovibrionales > UBA6898 > UBA6898. The sequence goes on along the minus strand of VEOY01000173.1, from coordinate 1,332 downwards.
AATCCTGGGCAGCGGGTGATGCAACGTCGCGCGGCGTCAGACTGTCTCTGATGGCGCTGAGGGGAGAAATGGGGTATCCTTCGGCGCTGACGGCAAAGGTATGGGGATTCTATGATGCGCTTTTCAGGGGCAATGAGTTCAGATTCCAGAGACCGTACGGCTCTTATGTCATGGAGCATGTGCTCTTCAAGATATCCTTTCCCGCCGAATTTCATTCGCAGACCGCGGTTGAGTGTGCTATGGCCCTGCACGGCAAGCTCAGGAAAATGGGCAGGAACACGGACGACATCAGGAAAATAACCGTTCGAACCCATGAAGCGGCCATCCGCATCATCGACAAGAAGGGCCCTCTCAATAATCCAGCCGACCGCGACCACTGCATCCAATACATGATTGCCGTACCTCTTATCTTCGGGCGCCTGACTGCCGCGGATTATGAAGACAGCGTGGCTGCGGACCTCCGCATTGACGCTCTTCGCGAGAAAATAGTCTGCGTTGAGGACCCGCAGTTCACGAAGGATTACCACGACCCTGAGAAGCGTTCCATCGCGAATGGCCTGACCGTCGAGTTCAAAGACGGCACGAAACTGCCTGAAGTTAAGGTTGAATATCCTATCGGACACCGTCGCCGCCGTAAGGAGGGCATGCCTGTGCTGGTGGAAAAGTTCAGGACGAATCTTGCCCGCCGTTTTCCTGCGAAACAGCAGAAGGACATCCTTGATGTCTGCCTTGACGGGAAAAAACTTGCGGAGATGGCGGCGCATGAGTTCGTTGATCTTTTCGTCATATAGGAGATAGCCTGATCTCAGATGAGTCATAATCTGTTCAACACCCTCAGGGCCTTCGACGCAGGCCGCGGTAGAATGGGGAGTTTTTACTCTCTGCCCGCGCTTGAAGAGTCGGGGGCAGGAATGATCTCCCGGCTTCCCATATCCATTCGGATCATTCTGGAGTCCGTACTGCGGAATGTTGATGGAACAAAGGTCACGGAAGACCATGTGAAGCAGCTGGCAGGCTGGAAGCCGGACGCACCGCGTATCCATGAGATCCCCTTTATTGTCTCCCGCATTATTCTTCAGGACTTTACGGGCGTGCCGCTGCTTTGCGATCTCGCGGCCATGCGCGGAGTCGCATCCCTGATGGGTAAGGATCCCGCGATCATTGCGCCCTTGGTGCCTGTTGATCTGGTCATTGATCATTCGGTGCAGATCGATCATTACGGCGAGCCGGGCGCATTGCGGAAGAACATGGAGACGGAATTCGAAAGGAACAGGGAACGCTATCAGTTCTTAAAGTGGGGCATGAATGCCTTCAGAACGTTCAGGGTCATAC
>VEOY01000194.1 GCA_012026685.1 Nitrospirota bacterium | reverse complement strand
GGCGAGACTAAGACATGCCGCGAACGTCACGAGCAGGAGCCCGCCCTCGGGCCACGCAGGGTCACCGGGAACCCATCGAAGATATGCCACCTGGGCGTACGGGTAAGCATACGCTACGACAACGGCCGCGATGGACGGGAGTGAGTGATCGTATGTCTCAGGTGGACGCCGTGTGAGGGCGATCCCGAGAACCAATAGATGCTGTGAGACGTAAATCCAATCTACGAGCGTGAAGGCGGGCGTCAGGAAAAAGAGGAGGGCCAGCTCCGCCCACGTGACGCCGAACAGGAGAAGGTCGCCGGGCCTTCGCCCGGATATCGCAGAGACACGCGGCATCATTTCGGTCCTCCCCCTTCCGAGCCCTCTCAGAAAAGATACTATCTGAACTCTTGGGCTATTTTAGCAGTAAGGGCCATGAAATATGACAGGAAGAAGGTTCGGCTAAAAGTTGCTGTTCAGGTATTAATGAAAAAGAAGCCGGATCGAAGTAATAATCCGGCAAGAGGAAAACGAGCGGGCCTTCAACCCTTACACATGAAAAACGCGTTCCAATACGAGACATGCACGTACTTGATTGAACCATATCTATCTGCATTTTATTGTCTAATTCAGATTTCATCAGAAGTTCATCAGACCTTCATGACAACTTCACAATATAGCGACATACTCGTGACTGTAAGGTAAAGGTAAATCCGGCTATGCCTTTATCATTCGTATGTATGTGAAAAAAGGAGTGTGCTCATGAATAGGTATTTCGGAAGGATCGGTCTGGCAGTATTTTTGATGGGTTTATTGGTCATGTCCGTTGCAAGCGCTGACGCCATGATGAGTGGCGGTGGTGGTATGGGTGGCGGCGGCATGATGACTGGAACTCCCCTGAAAAATGCGGGAGGAATGGGCATGATGGGCGGTATGGCCGGCAGCCCGGTGGTCGGCAGTGACGGCACCGCCTACCTGATAACGTTCAATCCGACCGCACCTGCGGGGACAGATCCGTCGGACATGTCCTTCAGGTCACGGCTGGTCGCTATCACGACTGCCGGGACGGAAACCTCCATCAATCTTCGGGGCTTGATGTCAACCCCGGTCATAACGGGAACGACGCTCATCGGGACCGCATCCCTTCCCGACTTCACGAACTATGATATGATCGGCAATTATGGCACGAACCCGGGCAGGCGGCAGTCAGCATTGTATTTCCTCTCCCTGCCGATGACCGACAGTTCAACACCTCAGGCGGTGTCGTTGGACGGGAGATATGCTTCTGCCCCTGTCATAGCAAATAATCTTGTCTACGTGGTCACGACCGATTTTGGCAGGGCCATGATGCAGGGGAACACTGCATTCCAGAAAATGTTCGGAGGGTATGACTTCAACTCCTCAGGTAGCGCGGAGAGTTATATGTATATCCTGAACCTTGACGGCACCCTGGTATCCAAAACTCTCATTCAATAGCAGAGGGTACGACATCATCATCCGGTGTGACCCTGCGCAGAAAAGAAAGCCCCGGCGACATCGTCGTCAGGGGCTTTCTTAATGTACTGACCGTATCAGGCCTTTTTAACGAACTCTCCGAATGCTTTCAGGATCTTCAGTCCAAGCTCCTGGCTTTTTTCCGGGTGGAATTGGGTGGCAAAGACATTGTCCTTCCAGACCATTGACGTAAAACGGCCGTTATAATCGGTCGTTCCCGAAATGACGGCCGTATCGTCAGGGACCACATAAAAGGAGTGGACGAAGTAAAAGTAGGAATTATCATCGACGCCGTCGAAAACAGGAGGCCTTCTTTCGATGGTGACGGTGTTCCAGCCCATATGCGGGACCTTCATGCCGGTACCGAACCGCACGACCTTGCCCCTGAAGATATCGAGTCCCCTGCACCTGCCGAATTCTTCCGATTCGCTGAACAATACCTGCATGCCGAGGCATATGCCGAGATACGGCTTTCCCTTCTGTATGGAGCGGACGACCGCATCGGTCAGCGAAAGGTCAGTAAGGTTCCTGATGCAGTCTCTGAATGCCCCCACACCGGGCAGGACCACTGCCTCAGCATCATCAAGCACCTGCGGATGCGAGGTTACCGTTACATCAACGCCCACCTTCTGGAAGCCCTTTTCGACACTTCTCAGGTTGCCCATGCCATAGTCAACAACTGCTATCATGTCTTACCTTACTTTTACATCTTGCGAATTGTCAACGGGCGCCCGGAATACCGGCCGGATGAATACTCTAACTCATTGACACTCTTGAATTTTTACTGATATACTCCACATAAGCAGCAGTATGGTCCGAAGTGCCGGAGAAGCCATTTCTGCATAGTTTTTTCAGGTCTTTATGCTGAGCCGGGAAACCTTTCGGAGATACTGCAAAAAAGGTTGCTTTCTGCAGGAGGAAGATGAAAGCCAGGGGACACAGCAGGGAAAAGATGATGAAGCAGGTTCTCGCGGTCATCCTTGCCGGGGGCAAAGGAGAGCGTCTCTACCCGCTTACGATCCACAGGGCAAAACCTGCCGTGCCTTTTGGCGGAAAGTACCGCATCATCGACCTTACGCTGAGCAACTGCATCAATTCAGACATCAGGAAGATAGCGGTCCTGACGCAGTATAAATCCCTCTCTCTTGACCGCCACCTTGCGTTGAGCTGGGAAAACCTCCTCAATCCGGAGCTCGGTGAATATATCTTCACCATACCTCCGCAGCAGCGCATCGACGACCGCTGGTACGAAGGAACGGCAGATGCCGTGTTCCAGAACATCTATGTCATCGAGAGAGAGAATTCTCCCTATGTGCTCATTCTCTCGGGAGATCACATCTACAAGATGGACTATGCCGACATGTTCGACTTCCATACCGAAAAGAACGCCATGGGCACCGTCGCATCGATACGCGTCCACAAGTCCGTCGCGTCGTCCTTCGGTATTGTGCAGGTAGACCGGGATTGCCGCATCATCGGCTTCCAGGAAAAGCCTGCCGACCCGCAGACGATCCCCGGCGACCCTGACCACTGCTACGCATCCATGGGTATCTATATCTTCAATACCGCCGATATCATCAATGAACTGCGGGCGGATGCAGGGACGTCGTCCGCGCATGACTTTGGCAAGAACATCCTTCCCGAGATGATGAAAACGTGCAGACTGTTTGCCCACGAATTCAAGGACGAAAACAGGAAAGAAGCAAAGTACTGGAGGGATGTCGGTACGATCGATGCCTACTGGGAGGCGAACATGGACCTCGTGTCCGTTGACCCCCAGTTCAATCTCTATGACGGCAGCTGGCCCGTGCGGACCTATCAGGGGCAGTTCCCTCCGGCGAAGTTCGTCTTTGCGCAGGAATACAAAGGCGGACGGCTGGGCGTTGCTCTCGATTCGATTGTCTGCGGGGGCTGCATTGTCAGCGGCGGCAGGGTCCAGAATTCCGTGCTTTCTCCCAATGTGCGGGTAAACAGCTATGTCGATGTCCGGGAATCGATCCTGCTGGAAAATGTGGAGGTCGGAAGGCATTGCAGGATACGGAAGGCCATTATCGACAAGGATGTCTACATCCCTGCGGGAACGACCATCGGCTATGACCCTGAGGAGGACGCGAAGAGGTTCAGCGTGAGCCCGGGCGGCGTCGTGGTCATCCCCAAAGGCGCGGAGGTGAGATGAGTCTTGCCGGCAGGCTGGAGGACCTTTCCCTTTCGGACATCTTCCAGATCCTGAGCATCGGAAAGAAGACCGGTACCTTTGTGGTCAAGGGGACAAAGGGGGCCGCTCTGATCGTTTTCAAAAACGGTGTTATCGTGAGGGCGGAGACCGACGATATCGAAGGCACGGTCGGCGATACCATGCTCAAGGCGGGCATGATCAGGGAATCCGTTCTGGATATGGCGCTGGAAGTCAAGAAAAAGCTGCCGACGCAGTCCATTGCGACCATCCTTTTCGACCTCGGGGCTGTCAGTCACGACGCGCTGGACCAGGTGACGCGGAAACGGATAGAGCATGTGATCTACCGGCTTCTTCTTTGGGAGGACGGTGATTTTCAGTTCGAGCTGGATGACCTGGAGGTCGAAGGAAAGACGGAGCTCACCGATTTCGGCTGGGAACTCGCAAAAGGCCTGAGCACGGAGTACCTGCTGATGGAGGGCGCACGTGTTCAGGACGAATCCTCACAGGCATCATTTGTTCCTACGCAGGCATTTTCGGTGGAAGACGCAGACGAGAGTGAGACGCCGGAATCGGGGTCGGGCTGGGATGACGACTGGGGCGGCACCCCTGCTGCCGAGAGAAAGGATATCCTCGCGCTCAAGTCGCTGACGCAGGAACTCAGGTTTCCCAATTCGGCATCCGAGATCACGCTGCTCGTTCTGAGGTTTGCAAGCGACATGTTCCAGAGG
>VEOY01000017.1 GCA_012026685.1 Nitrospirota bacterium | reverse complement strand
CTCTTGTTGGGGGAGCCTTATAATCCTTTTTGCTGCTGCATCAGATGGGAAGACCTCCTGAGAAATGCAGGAAGGTCCGTCTCTTCATCGTAGCTGAACATGTCACCCGGCACTGCCGGCTCGATGGCGTAGTTCAGGCTTTTCGCCAGGACCCGCTCGGACGCCCGCAGCGCTGCCGGCTGCAGATAATCCTCTTTCGCTTCCGTCGTTTGAGCGGCCGCCTTCGCGTCCCTTACCTCTTTTACCGGGGTCCACTTCTTTATTTCCGGAAGTTCGACTTTTTCTCTTCGTTCCTCGAAACCGGTAGCGATAACCGTGACCCGTACCTCGTCGTTCATGTCCGGGTCGATGACCGCGCCGAAGATGACGACCGCGTCCTCGTGCGCATTGTCATGGATATAGGAAGCTGCTGCCTGGATATCATCGATCGACAGCTCAAGACCTCCCGTTATGTTGATGAGAATGCCTTTCGCTCCCTCGATGGACGAATGCTCGAGCAGAGGGTTCGAGATGGCCTTCTTTGCCGCTTCAAAGGCGCTCCCCTGCCCTGCTGCAGAGCCGGCGCCCATGACCGCCCGGCCCATGCTCTCCATAACGGTCTTGACGTCGGCGAAGTCGACGTTGATCAGCCCGGGAACCAGTATGATATCGGAGATGCCCTGGACCGCCTGGCGCAGGACATCGTTGGCAATAGAGAAGGCCTTGATCATCGGCGTACCCTTGTCGACCACAAGGGTGATCTTGTCGTTGGGGATCACGATCATGGTGTCAACGCAGTTGGACAGGTCCCTGACGCCCTCTTCAGCGTTCTCTTTTCTTCTTTTGCCTTCGTAGAAGAACGGTTTGGTTATGATGGCCACGGTAAGAGCGCCGATCTCGCGGGCAATGCTCGCGATCACCGGGGCAGCACCCGTGCCGGTCCCGCCCCCCATGCCGGCGGTAATGAACACCATGTCGCACCCGTCAAGTGCGTCCATGATGGTCGCCCGGTCCTCCAGGGCCGCCTGCCGCCCGATCTCCGGGTTCGAGCCGGCGCCCAGGCCTTTTGTCAACTGCCTGCCGATCTGCACCTTGACCGGCGCAAGCGATGTTTCAAGCACCTGCAGGGCGGTGTTGACCGCGATGAACTCCACGCCGTGCATGTTGGACGCGATCATGTTGTTGATCGCGTTGCCGCCGGCGCCTCCGACTCCCACTACCTTGATCTTGGCGTTCTGCCCCCTGATCTCCTCAATCTCAAACATACGATACCCCCTTTTTCTTTTTTTGCAGCATTTCAAGGAATTCCTTGTATCCCGTGAGTTCTTTTACCCGTTCTTTGAAGTTGCCGATCACGCTTCCCGCAGGCGCGGCGGACGTCCTGTTCAGGCTCCCGTGCTCGAACGCATAGACAAGAAGGCCAACGGCCGCAGCATATGCCGGGTCCCGCAGGCCGCCTTTCAGCCCGGAAATCCCCTGCGGCATCCCGAGCCGTGCCGGCATGTTGAGCAGAGATGCGGCAAGTCCGCTGATATCGTTCAGGAGGGCCGTGCCGCCGGTAAGCACCATGCTGCAGGGGAACGGCCCATGCGGGAAGGCCCGATGCACCTCATGCTTCACCATCTCGAACAGCTCTTCGCACCGCGGCTGAATGATCGCAGCCATCTGCTGCCTGCTGACCTTCCGTGACGCGTCTCCCGGAACAGAAACCCGGGCCGCAGCCTCGCGTTTCCCGTCCTGCATGCAGGCCGATCCCATCGCGATCTTCCCTTTCTCCGCGTCGGCGCCTGAAATGTTCATGCAGACCGCGAGGTCGTTCGTGATGTGCAGCCCGCCGATGCCGATCACTGCGGCATGCACCAGTGCGCCGTCCCTGAAGAGCGCGATGTCCGTTGTGCCGCCGCCGATGTCCGCGAGAACTGCCCCGCGGCCGATCTCGTCTGCGGTAAGCGTCGCAAGTGCCGTCGCAGCCGGGCCGAAGACCGTTTCAAGGACCTGAAGGCCGGCCCGGGAGCACGTCTTCTCCAGGTTCTGCACCGTCTGCGCATGCGCCGTGATGATGTAGATCTTTGACTCCAGTCTCACACCGGACATGCCCACCGGATCGGTGATCTCCTTCTGTCCGTCAAGGATGAATTCCGACGGGATGACGTGGATCACCTCCCGGTCAAGAGGTATGTACAGGGTCTTGGCGGAATCTATCGCGCGCATCCTGTCGTCCCGCGTGATCTCACCCCCCTGAAGACCTATCACGCCGGTGCTCGGTATCCCGGCAATGTGCTGGCCCGACATGCCGACAACGGCCATCCTCAGCTTCCTGCCCGATGATGCCTCGGCATCATGCACTGCCCGCTGCACCGCGTCCGCTGCCTCATCGATATTCACCACGATCCCTTTTTTGATGCCGCGCGCCGGGACCGTGCCTGCGCCCAGGAACTGCGGCCCCTTTTCGGTCATCTCCGCGGCGAGGGCGCATATCTTCGTTGTCCCGATATCGACCGCGGCGAAAACGCGTTCGGCTCTCATCTGATCACCTCGTTCACGGTCTTGACGACCACCTTCTTTGCGAACCTGAGATCGATATAGGCGACCGGCATGTTCCTCTTCTTGATCTCCTGCTCTATCTCGAGGAGCCGCGCGAGCTTGTCCTCGTGTTCGCCGGCGCCGATCTTGACGATGACGCCGTCGATGTTGGCCGCGATCTCGTTCGGCTTGTGCGCAATGATCTCGATCCGCTGGGACCGGTGGAGTATGCCCATGGTCTTGATCGTCTTTGCGAGTTCGACCGCCTCACGGTACGCGTTTTTTTCCTGATACGGATCGCTGAGGATCACGGGAAGGAACGGCACGGAATTCTCCCTGAGCTCCTCAAGGAGCCTTCCCCGGTCATCCACAATGAACATCTTGCCTTTCATGTCGAGGAGCGCGAACGGCGCTGTCTCCCTGATGAGTATCCGCAGCCGGGACGGATACTCCTTGCGCACAGAGGCTGACTGTATCCACGGCGACTCCAGCAGTTTCCCGTAGACCTTTTTGCCGGACAGGGTAAGGAGGCTTTCGTTGCCCTTCAGACCGGCGATCTGCCTCAGCTCGTCATCGGTCAGGTGCTCGTTGCCCTCCAGTTCCAGGGTCTTCATGGCCAGGACGGAAGGCATCCGGTACGGCATCACCAGGACCACTGCCGCCACTGCCGAGACGGTGAGCACGATGACAGACAGGACCTTCAGCTTCCTGCCGAACGCTGAGAGCTTCTTTTGCCGTTCAAGGCTTTTCTGCCTGCTCATCTTATCGTTCCTGCCGGTCTTCATCTGTCGCCCAGTATCCTCTGTATCAGTTCCGGGAACTCAAGTCCCGCATTTCGTGCGATCTTCGGCAGGAGGCTCGTCTCGGTCATGCCGGGGATGGTGTTCACCTCAAGGACATAGGGATTGCCGCGGCTGTCGATGATCAGGTCAACACGCGTCGCGCCGCTGCAGCCGAGCGCCCGGTGGGCGGCCAGCGCTGCGGCCTCGGCCTTTTTCGCCGTGCGCCGGTCAAGTTCGGGAGGAAAGATATACTGCGTGAGTCCTGCCGTGTATTTCGCCTCATAACTGTAAAATTCCCGCGAGGGCCTCACTTCCACTCCGCCCAGCACGGCGTTGTCAAGGATTGCTATCTGCACTTCCTTGCCCTTGATATACTTTTCGATCAGCACGGTCTCGCCGAAGCGGAATGCCGTGTTCAGCGCAGCGCGGAATGCCTTTGCGTTCCTGACGATCTCCACGCCGACGCTTGACCCTTCCGTCGCGGGCTTGACAACCCAGGGCAGGGGAAAACCCGTTTTCAAGATGTGCCCTTTCGCCTTTTGCCCTTCGTCCTCTGCCCTGTGCGCTATGCTGAACGGCGGGACCGGTATTTTGTGATAGAGGAATATCTTCTTTGAAGCGACCTTGTCCATGGCAAGCGCCGAGGCAAGAACGCCGGACCCGGTATAGGATATGCCCATGATCTCCAGCATCCCCTGGACCGCCCCGTTCTCTCCGTGGCCGCCATGAAGTGCGATGAACACGCGCCCGATCTTCTGCTTTTTCAGTTCCGCCCGGAAGTCGCCTTTCGCATCGATCGCAGCGACAGGGTACCCCAGGGACCTCAGCGCCTTGCATACGGCCTTGCCGCTCCTGAGCGATACCTCCCGCTCCGCAGACGTTCCGCCCAGGAGGACGCCGACCTTTTTCTTTCTGACATCCTTCATCATCTCATCCCCTTCCTGCGACCCGGATCTCCGGATCGAGCGTAACACCGAACCGTTCCCTCACCTTCTTCGAAACCGCTTCCATGAGCGCCAGATAGTCCGCAGCCGTGCCCTCTCCGCGGTTGACAAAGAAATTTGCATGAAGGCCGCTGACCTCTATGCCCCCGATATGCATGCCCTTGCAGCCTGCCTCGTCGATCATCCTGCCTGCCGACATGCCTTCGGGATTCCTGAAGACGCATCCGGCAGACCGTTCCCGGATGGGCTGTGCAGACTTCTTGCGCGTGAAGAAGTCGTCCGTACGTGCCGCGACAGCTGCGGCGTCGTCTTTCTTCAGCTTGAGATTCGCGCTAAGCACGATATCGTCGGGGAGCACGCCGGATGTACGATATCCGAAGCCGAGGTCGTCTGCATCGTACCGCTCAAGGGCGCCGTCCGACCTCAGGATCACGACCGAGATCAGCACATCCCGTATCTCGCACCCGTATGATCCCGCGTTGCCGCAGATCGCGCCGCCGAGCGTTCCCGGGATGCCGGTAAGCCCTTCCATGCCCGCAAACCCCTTTTCCCTGCAGAGATTCACCAGCTTCTGCAGCGGCACTCCTGCCTCCGCGAAGAGCTCGACCATATCTCCGCTGTCGCGAATGACCTCTGCCCGGTTGAACGCCCTGCACTTGATCACGACCCCTTCTATTCCTGCATCCCGCACCAGGATGTTCGTTCCGCCGCCAAGCGGAAGGAACGGTGTTCCCTGCCTGCGCAGGAGCATCACGATGTTCTTCACGGACACGGGATCCTCCGGGCTCACCAGGACATCTGCGGGACCGCCGATCGCCAGACTCGTATGTGCGCTCATGGGAGCATTGAACTCGACCTCTCCCTTGTAGTAACCGCCAAAGGTCTTTTCCCAGCCTGTCCGGTCAATCACCACGAAGCCTCTCCACGATCGTTTCTCCCAGTTTCCATACATCTCCCGCCCCCAGGGGCAGGAGCACATCGCCCTCTCTCAGACCTGAGACGAGGTGCCCGGCGGCGGCCTGTCTGTCACCGAAGCAGATGACATTCTTCTGGCCCTTCCGGCGCATCCTGTCCGCGAGGGCCTCGGACGTTATTCCCGGGATCGGTTTTTCGCTTGCAGGATAGATGTCCAGGAGCAGAAGTTCGTCAACGCCGGTGAACGAACCTGCGAATTCGTCCATGAGGTCTGCGGTACGCGTATAGCGGTGCGGCTGAAAGACCACGATCAGTCTTCCCGGTCCATCAAGATACCGCATGTTTTCCCGCGCAGCAGACAGCGTCGCCTGTATCTCGGTCGGGTGGTGGCCGTAGTCGTCGTACACCCTCACCCCTCGTGCCTCGCCCTTGAGCTCGAACCTGCGGTGGATGCCTCCGAAGGCGCTGAGCGCCTCATTGATCGCCGCAGGGTGCATCTTCAGTTCCAGCGCCACCCCGATGCAGGCAAGGGCATTGAGCACATTGTGCCGCCCCGGCAGCGGCAGGGTAAACGCGCCGACAGGCGCATCCCGGTATACGACATCAAAGGTCGTCGTCATGAACCCCTTATTGACGTTCACAGCGCGGATGTCGGACCGTTCCGACAGGCCGTACGTGAGGAACCTCCGGTGGATGGAAGGGACCAGCTCCCTGATATGTTCGTTCTCTCCGCAGATGAACGCGGCGCCGTAAAACGGCACTTTGTTGATGAACGACAGGAACGCGTCCTTGAGGCTTTTCATGTCCCGGAAGAAGTCCATGTGCTCCCGGTCGATGTTCGTCACGACAGCGATCGTAGGCGACAGCTTGAGGAACGACCCGTCGCTCTCGTCCGCTTCCGCTACCAGGAACTCGCCCCTGCCGAGCCTTGCGTTGGACCCGATCGCGTTGAGCTTTCCGCCGATGACGATCGTCGGATCAAATCCGCCGTGTCCCAGTACGGTCGAAATGAGCGAGGTGGTGGTCGTCTTGCCGTGAGCGCCTGCCACGAGGATGCCGTATTTCAGCCGCGCGAGCTCCGCGAGCATCTCCGCGCGCGGGATCACGGGAATGGAAAGGCTTTTTGCCGCAAGCACCTCGGGGTTGTCAAAGGAAACGGCAGAGGACGTGACGACGACGTGGGCGTTGCCCACATTCTCTTCCCGGTGCCCTATGGATATGCGTATGCCCAGCGCCTGCAGTCTCCGCGTGGTCTCCGACTCCCTGACATCGGACCCGGTCACCTCATAGCCCAGATTCGCAAGCACCTCCGCTATGCCGGACATCCCTACGCCGCCTATCCCGACAAAATGTATCGCCTTGTACCGTTCGAACATGTCAGGTCCGTTTCCTTTTCACCACCGTGTTCTTCACCAGGCTCATCGCTATGTCGACGATCCTGCTGCACGCATCGGGCGTGCCGAGCCCTCTGCTCGCCTTCTGCATTTCCCTCAGACCCCGGGCATCCTCACGCATCGCCCGTATCTGCTGCGCGATAAGCTCTCCGCTCATCTCGTGGTCAAGCACGACTTGCGCCGCGCCCATCTCCCTCAGCTTGATGGCATTGAATTCCTGGTGTCTTCCTGCTGCGTGGGGATAGGGAACAAGGATCGCGGGCTTGCCTAGGGCCGTCAGCTCAGCCAGCGTCGTCGCCCCGGCGCGCGAGATGACCACGTCGGCAGCGGCATACGCCTCTGCCATCTGGTAGATGAACGGCGCCACGGTGCCTTTCATGCCTGCCTTGCGGTATGCGTCGCGGATGCCCTGATAATCCTTTTCACCTGTCTGATGAAGGAACTGCACGCTGTCCCGCAGTTCCCCGAGATGGTTCAGGGCGTCGACCATGACCCTGTTGATCGAGCCTGCACCCGAGCTCCCGCCGAAGATGAAGACCGTGAACAGGTCCTTGTCGAGCGAAAAGAGCCTGCAGGCAGACTCGCGGTCCCCTTTGAGTATCTTCATGCGGATCGGGTTGCCGGTAAGGAATGTCTTCCCCATGGGAAAGACCGGCATGCTCTCCTGATACGTAACGCACACTCTGTCGACGAACCTGCCCAGTATCCTGTTCGTGGCGCCGGGTACGGAATTCTGCTCATGGATCAGGGTCGGTATGGACCGCAGGCTTGCCATGAGCACGATCGCGCCGGACGCGTATCCCCCGACGCCGATGACGATGTCCGGCATCACTGCGCCGAGGATCATCCGTGCATCAAGGAACGAGACCGCTGTCTTCACGGCAGCTTTCATCTTCTTCATGAACGATTTTCCCACAATGCCTTCTGCTCTCAGAAACCGGATGGGATATCCCTCCCTCGGTATGATCCTCGCCTCGATGCCATGCTCTGTGCCGACGAAAATGACCTCTGTGCCGGCATCTCTCCTCCTGAACTCCTCTGCGAGAGCGAGCCCCGGGAAAAGATGTCCGCCGGTTCCGCCGCCTGCGATCATCACCTTCACCTTCCTGCCCCCGGCAGGCTGTAGATGTTTCTCCGCGCCACTTTGCGCGCAACGATGTCCCTGTGCGCAGCCAGATCCGGTGCGGGATCATCACCTTTCGAAAGCCGCAGCAGCAGTCCGATGACGGCCATATTGACCAGGAGCGCCGATCCGCCATAGCTCATGAACGGCAGGGGGAGTCCCTTGGTCGGCACCATGCCGGTGACGACCGAAAAGTTGACCAGCGACTGGACTGCGATCATCATGGTCAGGCCGTAGGCAAGGAAGTAGTTGAAACGGTCCCTGGTGCGGTTCGCGACCGAAACACCCCGTATGAACAATATAAGGAAGAGCACGATCACCACCGTCGCCCCTATCAGCCCAAGTTCTTCTCCGACCAGGCAGAAGATGAAGTCCGTGTGCTTCGCGGGCAGGTAAGAGAGCTTCTGCTTTGATTCCCCCAGCCCGAGCCCGGTAAGGCCCCCGCTCCCGAGCGAGATGAAGGACTGGACGAGCTGAAATCCGCTGCCCTGCGGGTCTTTCCACGGGTCGAGGAAGGAGGTGATCCTCCGCAGCCGGTAAGGCTCCATGGCAAGTTTATAGACGACCGGCAGCGCAAGGATGAGCAGTGATCCGATGTATCGTATCCGCGTCCCTGCGATGAAGAGCATGCCGATGGTCAGAATAAAAAGGCTCATGGTCGCGCCGAAATCAGGCTGTTTGAGAAAGACTGCCTGGAACGAAGCCATGATGACGAGCGGTTTGACAAAGCACCAGAAGTTGTCCGGGTCATAGCCCGGCCGTGAGACATAGCGCGCCAGAAATATGACCATGGCGAGCTTCACCAGTTCGGAAGGCTGGAAGGTCGTGAATCCCAGCCGCAGCCAGCGCCGCGCGCCCCCCGCCTTTACGCCGATATGCGGGACAAAGACGAGTATCAGCAGCACGCCGGACAGCACCAGCAGGGGAACGGTCACCCTCTCAAGGAGTTCCGGCTTCACCCGGAAGGCCGCGAGCAATGCTATTGTCCCGAGGACCATCGTCAGCATATGCCGTTTGATGTAATAGAACTCGGATATGTTCTTCTTCTCAAGCAGCGGGGTGACCACGCCGGTAGAACTATAGATCATGATCGTGCCGAAGACGACCAGGGCAAGCATGGAGAACAACAGCGTCTTGTCATAAGCGCGTGCAGCGGGCAGGGGGATGCCGGACATCTGGTTATGCATGCTTCTCCTCCAGGTCCGTCACGATCTGTTTGAACTGCCTTCCCCGGTCCTCGAAGTCGCGGAACATATCAAAGCTCGCGCATGCGGGGGAGAGGAGCACGACATCGCCTGCCGCCGCCATGCCGCGCGATCTTTCGACGGCGTCCCTGAGGTCTTTTGCCATGACCGTCGTCGTCTGGGCCCCGATCGCATCACGTATCTTTCCTGCCGCCTCGCCGATGAGCACCAGTGCCTTGACCTTCCGTGAAACAAGATCTTTCAGCTGGGTAAAATCGCCTGCTTTGTCCCTGCCGCCCGCAATGAGGATAAGGGGCTCAGCAAAGCTCTCAATGGATTTGAGGACAGCGCCCACATTTGTCCCCTTTGAGTCATTGATGTACTTTACCCCCCCAAGCTCCCTCACCAGTTCGAGCCGGTGCTCAAGACCCGGAAATTCCCGGAGGGAATCTATGACCGCCTGCACCGGGCAGCCTGCAAGGAGCGCCATGGCCGAAGCGGCCATGGCATTCTCCAGGTTATGGACCCCTTTGATGCGGATATCCGCGGCATCGACAAGCTGCAGGGGACTGCCGGCATTGAGCCCGGGGAGCTTCGCCATCACACAGCCGCCCTTTAAGAACATTCCTTCAACCTCTTGTTCACGGCTGAAGAACACGATGCCGGGAGCCTCCGTCTTCCCCCTGAGCCTTGTCTCATAAAGCTCCCTGGTCCCGGGATCGTCCGCGTTCAGGATCAGGAAGTCCGACGGCCTCTGGTTCATGAACACCCCGGCCTTTGCATCGCGGTATTCTTCCATGGAATGATACCGGTCAAGATGGTCGGGCGTAATATTGAGGATGGCGGCCACCGACGGCCTGAAGGTCTCTATCGCCTCGAGCTGAAAGCTCGAGACCTCGATGACAAAGGCGTCCGGGCCCATCACTGACGCATCGTAATCAGCGCGTTTGCTGTCTATCATGGTCCTGTGCAGTTCTTCCGTGAGCGCATTGCCGATGTTGCCCGCCAGCACGGTCTTCCTGCCGCCTTTTCTGAGCATATGGTCAACCAGCGTGGTCGTCGTGGACTTCCCGTTGCTGCCGGTGATCGCTATGAACGGCGCAGGCCGTTCCCCGGCTGATCCGCGCACGATCTGATATGCCAGCTCGAGTTCTCCGATGATGTTCTTCCCCTTTTTCCGCGCGTCGGCAAGCGGCCTGATATCAAGCGGGACGCCCGGACTGACTACGATCAGGTCCGCATCATCGAATATTGCGGCGGGGTGGCTCCCCAGATACCGTTGCACCGAAGGCGGCAGGATGCCGGCGATGCCGGAGAGCTCCTGCTCGCTTTTCCTGTCGGTCACGCGCACGTCAGCGCCCATATCGGCCAGGAGACGGGCCGCGCCGGCCCCGCTCCTCGCGAGACCGACAATGGTCACCTTCTTACCCGTTAGCACCATTTTTTGCCTTTGCCGCCACGTTCGTCCTCTTCGCTTTTTTCGTCTTGACCATCATCTTTGTTTTCTTCTTCACCTTCGGCTTTGCCTTTACCTTTGCCTTACCCTTTGCTTTAGCCTTACCCTTTACCTTGGTCTTGCCCTTTGCCTTCTTGGTGTACGAGGCCTGGGTAAGACCCTCGGTGTCATAATCCGCCCGGGTCAGATACACAACCGGTTCCTCCTGGTTCTGCATGACCCTGAAGCCGAACTCCATGAGTCCCTCGGTCTCTTTCCAGAGTTCGCTTCTGCTGGGGGCGCCAAGGAGAGCAACGATGAGGGTGTTGTCGGCACGCTCGCCAGCACAAACAAAGCAGTGCCGCGCGGCATAGGTGAAACCGGTCTTGCCGCCGAGGAGGTCCTCGTCCGTCCAGAGGAGCTTGTTCGTGTTCTTCACCGTCACCGTCTTGCCTGCTTCCGTAGACAACTCCGTCACCCGGGTCCCGAGGACCGCCTTCAGCACCGGGTGCTTGATCGCCTGACGCATGATCTTCGCAAGGTCGAACGCGGTCGTGTGCTGGCCCTTGCCGGGCAGCCCGTTGGGGTTGATGAACCGCGTGTCCGTTGCCCCGATGGCTATGGCCTTTCTGTTCATCAGCTGCACGAACTCCTCCTGAGAACCGCCGACAGCCTCTGCAAGGGCAACGGCCGCGTCGTTCGCCGATTTCATGAGCGCTGCGTACAGGAGCGTTTCGATCGTCACCTTGTCGCCTTCCCTGAACCCCGAGCGGGTGGGAGCAACATTGGCCGCGGCGCGGCTCACGGTCACCACATCCTGCAGGTTGGCCCTCTCAACGGTAATGAGAGCTGTCATGAGCTTGGTCGTGCTTGCGGGCATCAATCTCAGTTCCGGGTTCTTTGCATACAGCACCCTTCCGGTGGATGCGTCCATCACCACTGCGGCCCGCGCCTGGATCTCCTCGCCGAAGGCCGTGATCAGTGAACAGTGAAGAGTGACCAGTACAAGAACCACGACAGCCGTAACGGCTTTCACTGATAACTGATGACCGATAACTGATGACTGTTTCATAATCACCTCAATTTCAGGGTTGCCAGGCTGAGCAGCGCCAGCATTATCCCGATGATCCAGAACCTTACGATCACCTTTGATTCGGGCCATCCCTTAAGCTCAAAATGGTGATGGATCGGCGCCATCCTGAATATCCTCCTGCCCGTGAGCTTGAATGACGCCACCTGCGCGATGACCGAGAAGGTCTCGATCACGAAAATGCCGCCCACGACCGCCAGCACGATCTCATGCTTGGTGATGACCGCAAGCGTCCCGAGGGAACCGCCGAGGCTCAGCGACCCCACATCTCCCATGAACACATCGGCCGGATACGCATTGAACCAGAGAAAACCGAGTGCCGCACCGAGCATCGCGCCGCAAAAGACGGTCAGTTCGCCCGTGCCCGCAAGGTAGTAGACCCCCAGGTACTGGGAGAACTTCGCATTCCCTGAAACGTACACGAGGAGCATGTTCGCGAGCGCCGCGATGCCCACCAGTCCTATGGCAAGACCGTCGATACCGTCCGTCAGGTTCACGGCGTTCGACGAACCGACGATCACCAGCACCGAGAAGGGGATATAGAACCAGCCGATGTCGAAAAACCATTTTTTAAAGAAGGGCACGATCAGCTCCGAGCGGTACGGATCATTGGGGTTGGAATACAGCACCAGGCCGATGATCAGCGCAAGTCCGATCTGGGCCCCGAACTTATACCACGCAGCGAGCCCTTTCGGGTTTTTCCTGATCACCTTGAGGTAGTCGTCAAGCAGACCGATGCCGCCATACCCTATGAGGGATATGATCATGATCCACATATAAGAGTTCGTGAGATCGCCCCAGCAGACCAGCGTCAGGAGCATGGAGGCGATGACGATAAGCCCCCCCATGGTCGGCGTGCCGGATTTCTTGAGGTGGCTCTGGGGCCCGTCGTCACGGATCTGCTGTGTCACGCTGATCTTCTTGAGCCAGCGGATAATACCGGGGCCGATGATGAGAGAGATCAGCATGCCGGTTATGACCGCCAGCGTCGTCCTGAACGTGATATACCGGAATACGTTGAACGGCGAGAAGACGTCATGCAAGTCATAGAGGACCTTATAGAGCATTGCCGGCCTCCGCGCCTGCTTCTGTACCTTCTCCTGCCAGGACCATCTCCATCCTCATGCCGCGTGAGCCTTTGATAAGCACCGTGTCTCCCTCGCCCATCATGTCAAGCAGCAGGGACCGTGCCCCGGAAGAGTCGGCTGCCTGATATGCCTTCCCTGCGAAGCCTGCCGAGGCCTTGTGCATCTCAGGACCCACGGCGATCAGGATGTCGACCCCGAGCCGGTTCAGTGTCTGCACCAGTCCGGTGTGAGCGTCTCCGGCATACGCGCCGAGTTCCAGCATGTCACCGAGCACCGCGATGGCCCTTCCCGTTCTGAGCCTCGCCATCTCCCTGAGCGCCTCTTCCATGGACGCCGGGTTCGC
This sequence comes from Nitrospirota bacterium, assembly GCA_012026685.1. Lineage (GTDB taxonomy): Bacteria > Nitrospirota > Thermodesulfovibrionia > Thermodesulfovibrionales > UBA6898 > UBA6898. Next base: position 7,225 of record VEOY01000017.1, on the reverse strand, counting down.
GTTATAGACATCATTAATGACAAGGGCGCCGGAGATCCGGTGTATCTCGAGCCGCATCGGCACGCCGGCAAACGATTCGAGTCCTCCCCGGATCTCCTCAAGGCTCATGCCCAATTCGGACGCGACCGATGCCGCGGCAAGAGCGTTCAGCACATTGAACCGTCCGGATATGCGGAGACTGACCCGTATATCCCCCCTGCCGGGCGTGACGAGCAGGAACTGCGACCCTTCTTCTCCGGGTACGATGTCCCGGGCCGAGAAGTCCGCCCTGTTCTCTATTCCGTACGTGACGACCTTTCCCGGGTAGGCGCCGATGCCTTCCATGAGCAGAGGGTCGTCCGCGTTGATGCATATGGTCTTCACATAGCCGAGCACCTCGAGGTCGGTATCACGCACGGTCTCGATCGTACCGAACCCTTCGAGATGCGCCTGCCCAACATTCGTCACCACGGCAATGTCGGGGCGGACGATCTCGCAGAGCTCCCTGATGTCTCCCTTTGCGTTCGATCCCATCTCAAGGACCATAAACTCTTCGCTGCCCTGCATATTCGATACGCAGAGGGGAAGGCCGATATGGTTGTTGAAGTTGCCGGTGGTCTTGAGCACAGCGTGGGTCCGCGAAAGTATCGCGGCAACCAGCTCTTTTGTCGTTGTCTTGCCGTTGGTGCCGGTAACGCCCACCGCCGGGATGCCCCTCCGCGACCGGCGATACCGGGCAATGTCCTGGAGCGCCCTGAGCGTGTTCTTCACGTAAATGATCGTCTTGTCCCGGCCGGGATCAGCAGGTGGAATGCTTACCATGGCCCCGGTCCCGTTCCTGAGGGCATCATGCACAAAGTCATGGCCGTCGAACCGCGCACCCCGGAGCGCAATAAAGAGCTCTCCGTGCGCTGTCTTGCGCGAATCAATGGAAAAGCCGCTGATCGCCTGCTGTCCGCCGCAAAGCACCTTTCCCCCTGTTGCCTGTATGATCTCATTGACCGTCATAATCGTCATTGTCTTGCTGTGGTCCACACCCCGCACCACGAATACGTCCCCCGTATTTTCCTTATGAGTTATTTATCAGGTGTCTGATCGAGTCTTCCACTACCTCCCTGTCATTGAACGGAAATCTCTCTCCCCCGATCTCCTGATATTCTTCGTGCCCCTTGCCGGCGATCAGTACGATGTCGTTCTCCTCTGCCATTAGCACCGCCCGCCTGATCGCTTCTTTCCTGTCCGGCTCGGCGAGATAGTTCCTCCGCGCTGCTCCTGCTTCGACCTCCCTGATGATCTGTTCGGGGTCCTCGGACCGCGGATTGTCGGACGTGATGATCACAAAGTCACTGAGCCGCGTCGCGATCGCCCCCATCCTCGGCCTCTTGCCCCTGTCGCGGTCTCCTCCGCAGCCGAAAACGGTTATGATCTTCCCTTTTGTCAGGCCGCGCGCCGTATAGATAAGACGTTCGAGCGCGTCCTCGGTATGGGCATAGTCCACGATCACCAGGAACTTCTGGCCTGCGTTGACCTTCTCGAACCGTCCCGTGATCGGCGGAGCTGTCCTGACGCCGGCCATGATGACATCCCAGGGCACACCAACGGCTGCGGCAGCGCCTGCTGCCGCGAGGATATTGTAGACGTTCGGCAGGCCGACCAGCGGCGAGACCGCGTCATAGGTCCTGCCGCGGACACTGATCCTGAACTTGAGGCCCTCGAACGAGGTGTTGATCTCGCCTGCCATGAGGTCGGCCCCTGACTCGAGTCCATAGGTGGACACCTGTGCAGGAATATCTTCCGCAAGCTTTCTGCCCCACGGGTCGTCATGGTTGATGACCGACACCGCGTTGCGGTCAAGGACCTCGGTGAAGAATGTCTTCTTCGAGAGGAAATATTCGTCCATGGTCCCGTGAAAGTCGAGATGATCGCGGGTCAGGTTCGTGAAGATGCCTGTCCTGAAGAGCGTGCCGTCAACCCTCTTCTGGCTGAGGGCATGGGACGAGACCTCGGTGACGACATGGCTGCATCCCGCGTCCCGCATGTCATGGAGCAGCTTCTGGAACTCAAGCGACTCGGGCGTCGTGTGGGTGGCCCGGTATGCCGCATCCCCGATCAGGTACTGGATGGTCCCGATAAGACCGACCTTTTTCCCCCATGCCTCAAGGATCGATTTGAGGATGTACGTTGTTGTCGTCTTTCCGTTCGTGCCGGTGACGCCGATCACGGTCAGGGAACGCGAAGGATCGTTGTACCATGTCCGGGAAGCAAGGCTCAGGGCCTTTCTGCAGTCAGGGACCCTGATGAAAGAGGCTGTACGCGCAAGGACATCCAGGTCTCCGGGTTCTTCCTCATGGACCACCGCGACCGCGCCGTTGTTCACCGCGCTGCTGATGAACCGGTGCCCGTCTGCTGATCCCCCCCTGAGCGCAAAGAAGACATGCCCTGGCTGCACGTTCCGGGAATCATAGGAAATACCGCTCACCTGCAGCTCGTCGCTGCCGGTCATGCTGACCACTTCGCCCCCCCCTAACAGTTCCTTTAATGTCATATGATGCTTTTCTTCGCCTCTTGCCTTTCGCTGTCAGCTTTGTGCCTTTTGCCCTTCACCTCATGTCTGCCCTGAGTTACTGTTTCACCAGCAGCATGTTCTTTGCCGGACTTTCATCCATCGGTATATTGAGATACGAGAGCGCCTGATCAGCCACGTTCTTGAAGACCGGGGCAGCGACCACACCTCCGTAGATCTGCCCTTTGGGCTCGTTGATGACGACGATCATCGCGAGCCGCGGTTTGTCCGCGGGCACAAAGCCGACGAACGAGCCGATGAAGCGGTCTTTCGAATATCGCTTTGTCCTCGGGTCGATCAGCTGTGCAGTGCCGGTCTTGCCGGCGACCTTGTTGCCCTGTATCGCAGCGCCGGTGGCGGTCCCACCCTCTTCCACGACCGTCTTCAGGATGTCCCGCATGGTTGCCGCGGTCCGCTCAGACAGGGCCCTTTTCTTCTTCCCCTCCTGAAAGGAGAAGACCGGCTGCCCGTCAGGCGTCCGTATCTCGGCAACGACATGGGGCTGCACGAGGTATCCGCCATTGGCGATCGCGGCATATGCCCTGAGGACCTGGAGCGGCGTGACCGCGACCTCCTGTCCTATCGGGATCGCGCCGAGGGATGTTGCCGACCAGCGGTCAGGCTTGCGTATCCAGCCCGACACTTCACCGGGAAGGTCAAGGTCCGTCTTGTCGCCGAAGCCGAGGCGTTTGGCGTATTCGTAGATGCGGTCTTTGCCGAGCCTCATGCCGATCATGATCGACCCGACGTTCGAGGACTTCTGTATCACCTCTTCGAAGGTCAGCACGCCGTGCTTGTGCGCGTCCCGCACGTTCTTGCCGCCCACTTCTATGCTCCCCCGGCTGCAGTCGAAGGTCTGGCCCTTCGGGAACAGCTTCTCCTCGAGCGCTGCCGAGCCGACCACGATCTTGAAGGTCGACCCCGGCTCATAAATATCGGTGATGGCCCGGTTGCGCACTTCATGCCGGTTCGCGCCGGAGATATCGTTCAGGTCATATGTCGGCCTGTTCGCGAGCGCGAGGATCTCTCCGGTGAACGGGTCCATCATGATGGCAGTCGCAGCGACCGCGCGCCATGTTGCCATGGCCTTGTCAAGCTCTTTTTCCACGATATACTGGAGCCCCTCGTCGATCGTCAGGATGACATCGTTGCCTTTTGCCTCCATGTTCATGCCGGTCGAGAGGACCCTGCCGCTGGCGTCGCGGGCGACCTTGACCTTGCCTCCGGATATCCTCAGGTATCTGTCATATTGGAGTTCGATGCCTTCGAGCGGCTGGTTCTCTCCGCCGACCGCGCCGATGATGTGCGAGGCAAGCGTGCCCCGCGGATAGAAGCGCTTTGCTTCAGGCATGAAACCGAACCCCTGCACGTTCAATTTCCTGACCCTCTCCGCGGTGTCGAGCGGAAGTTTGCGGTCTACCCAGACGAACCGCCGGTCCTGCGAAAGCTTTGCCTTGATTGCCTTCGGCTCGGTATTCAGTATCGACGAGAGTTTCCTCACAGTGTCCGCATTCGCGTGGGCCTCCTCCGGGTCGCAGTAGAGGGACTCCAGTTCGAGATTGATGGCCACCTCCCTGCCCTTGCGGTCATAGATGTTGCCGCGCCTGGCCTGGATGTCTTCGGTCTTCACCTGCTGTGAGCTGGCCTTCTCGGAATAGAACTTGTTCTTGAGGACCATGATGTCCGCAAGCCTGAAAAAGACGACGACAAAGCTGAAAATGATGATGGTATTGAGGATTATGGTCCTTTTACGGTTTGCGTCATCCCTGCCCTGGTTCAAACCTTGTCTCAACGCTGCTCCCCCGGCTGGTATGATGCCCGGTATACGTCGGTACCCTTTGCCCTCTGGACATGTATCACCTTTACCCTGTCGGGGAATACGTATCCGCCGCTCACGAGCTTCTTCTCGCCGCCGGAATACGACTGCCCCGGAAGTTCTATGTTCTGAAGCGCCATGAGCCGGGAACGTTCCGCGAGAAGAGTCTTCATTTCCTTGAGCTCTGCAGACCGTTTATCTTCGAGTTCGCGGATGGTGTAGGCCGCTGAGGTAACGCTGGACCGGAGCCATACGAGACCGAAGACGCTGACCAGGAGGAGCACGACGCACACGGGTTTTGACATCAGGGAAAATATGCTGTTCTTTCTCGTCCTTCTCATGCTTTTTCCGCTCCTCTCAGTTTTGCGCTCCGCGATGACGGGTTCACTCTCATCTCCTCGCGGGAGGCGACAATGGGTTTTTTCGTAAGCTGCCGGACATGTCCTGCTTTTGCGTTGTCCCGCATGAAGTTTTTCACGATCCTGTCTTCCAGCGAATGATACGAGATGACACAGAGCCTTCCCCCCTGCTTCAGCATCCTCAGCGATGCATCGAGGCCGGTCCGCAACTCGTCGAGCTCGCGGTTGACCTCGATACGGATCGCCTGGAACACCCGCGTCGCGGGATGGGTCCTGCCGCTTCTCCCCACTGCGCGGGAAACGATGCCGGCGAGCTCCGCGCAGGTGTCGATCGTTTTTTCCTCCCGTGATCTCATGACCGCCCGCACGATCCGTGCCGCCCTGAACTCTTCGCCGTATTCCCTCAGGATGCGGACGAGCTCTTCTTCTGAGTACGTATTCACAACATCCCAGGCACTGAACGACAGCGCGCTGTCCATCCGCATATCGAGCCGTTCTTCGGAAAGAAAGCTGAATCCCCGCGCAGCGTCCCTGAGCTGCATCATCGAGACGCCCAGGTCAAAGAGGATACCGTCCACGCTGTGTATTCCGAGAGAATGCATGCTTTCTTCCATAGATGAAAATGTTGTCTTCTTCAGTGTCACCCTGTTGTCATTCAGACGCTCTGCAGTCTTTTTCAGGGCCGCTTCGTCTCTGTCCAGCCCTATGACTCTTCCATCCTGACCGATCATATTCAGCATCATTTCAGAATGTCCCCCGAGTCCGACAGTTGCATCCACGTAAATCCCGCCTTTTTGCAGGGCGAGAAGCTCGTTCACCTCCCTTGCCAGTACCGGGAGATGAACGATCGGCATCTAAATACCGTATTCGGTAAGTTTCTGCGCGACTTCTTTCTTATCGATCCGGGCAGGATCAAGAACAGCATCCCACTCTTTCCTGTCCCAGACCTCTATCTTGTCAAGCGCTCCCGCGATCACGATATCCGAACTCAGCCCTGCATCCTCCCTGTGCGCTGCAGGTATCAGTATCCTCCCCTGCTTGTCAAGTTCTACCTCCTGGGCGGAGGCGATGACTTTTCTTTTGAAATACTGAACGGATTCATCCATGCTCGGAAGGAGACGCACCTTTTCTTCAAGCTTTGCCCATTCTTCCTGCGGGAATATATTGAGACACTTATCAAAGAGTGCGTTGACAACATATAGTTTCGGGCTATAATTGGTGGAAATGATTTCCCGGAAAGGAGACGGAATGATGATCCGACCCTTTGGGTCCACGGTGTAATAATATTTTCCAGAGAAAGATGGCACTTGCCCTCCACTTTCTACCACTTTTTACCACTAAATTTATCTGAGGACCGGTATTTTGTCAAGGGATTTTTAATATTTTTTAATAATATCTATATATTGTGCTTATGGGCTAAAGGAGGCACCATATGTAGACCGGCAATTTCGTAACGAACTTCCCATAAATGGGAATTGGGGGCAGCGAATAATGTTATGTCCTGCGTTCCGGTAATCCGGCCATGTATCTAACACCCAGGAAATCTGATACGATGAAGAAAAGGCGACATGCATGGAACTTCCTTCTAAAGAACTCTCTCAGGAGTACTGAACATGCAGACTCTTTGCTCCTTACGGTTCCTGATATGAAAACCCTCATCACCGGCGGCACAGGATTCATCGGGTCTCCTGTTGTGGACCGCCTGCTCGCGGACGGGCATCCGGTCAGGCTGTTCGTGCGCAAGCCGCTGCTCCCTGCGAGGTTGCACGGAAAGGATGTCGAGGTCTTTCAGGGCGACCTTGAAGATGCTGTTTCACTTCTCAGGGCAATGGAGGGCGTAGACGTCTTCTACCATATCGGGGAGATCAAGAATATCAGCCGTTCAGCAGCAAGGAAGAACACGACCCTGATGGAGCAGGTGGCCGCCAGCTCCGCTGCAAGCAGTATTCGCCGGTTCGTGTTCGTCAGTTCGCTGACCGTGGCAGGCATACCATCAGCAATCCCCGCGCGCGAGGAAACGGAACCGGGAACTTTGCTTCATGATCATTACACGGATTATAAAAGGAGATGCGAAGAGATCATCAGGGAAAGGATGACAGGGTGCGAACATGCGATCATCCGGCCGGCGCCGGTGTACGGTCCGGGTTCCCGTTATCTGGGGCAGATGGTCAAGGTCATCGAAACGCTCGGACCCGTGGGTATCCCCTTCATCGGAAACGCAAAGAACATTGCACCACTGATACAGGTGACGGACCTTGCAAAGGCGATCGTTTCGGCAGGCACGCGGCCGGAGGCAGCGGGTCAGACGTTTAACCTTTCGGACGGCCAGGACCACACCTGGATGGATCTGCTCACTGCTGTCGGACAGGCGGTCGGCAAGACCGTCCGGACCATTCCCGTTCCTCGTTTGCTCCTGAAGTTCGCTGCACTGCCGCTCGACTTTTTCGCGGGCTTCTTCGGCATGCACCTCGACCCGGTCAACTACCTGAACTATGTTTCCGCAGACCT
>VEOY01000125.1 GCA_012026685.1 Nitrospirota bacterium | reverse complement strand
TAGTGATGGGAATCCCTGTCAGCATAACAGGCAAGAGCATCTACTACGACCGGCAGGCTCCGGCGAAGCACTGAGGCGACATGACCAGTATTCTCTCACACTTTACGGCGCTGTGCACCGTGGGATTTTTTGCAAGACTTTCCTATGCCCTTGCAAGAAGTCCGGTGCTTCCCCTGTTTGCGCTCTATCTTGGGGCAGGACCCGAGGCTATCGGGTTTGCGGGCGGCGTCTCGACAGTGACCGGCATATTTTTCAAACTGCCTGCCGGCGCGTTGTCGGATGTGATAGGAAGGAAAAGAACGATGCTGATCGGGCTTCTCTTCTTTGCCTTCATGCCCTTTACCTATCTCCTGGTAAAGAACTATACCCTGCTGATCATTATCAGGTTCATACACGGCCTCGCAACGGCTGTCTATGGTCCGGTTTCCATGGCAGTCGTCGCGGATGTGGCGGGTCTCAAAAAGGGCGAGATGCTTTCGTGGTTCTCATCAGTGACGATCATCGGCAATCTCCTGGGTGCGCCTCTTGGCGGGTTCATACTCCATCGGGGCGCCGGGGCCGCAAGCCCCTCGATAGCTGATTTCCAGTATGCGTATCTCGCAAGCGGCATAACAGGGGTTCTTTCGCTCGTTCTGGCGCTTGGGATACTGCGGGGCGATGGAGCTCGGGAGCACGGCAAGGGCCTTGCGAATGCCTTCCGTAAATTCGTTTCCGGCATCAGGGAGGTCCTGAGCGACAGGCGAATAGCGATCACGTCGGCGATGGAAGGTTTGCAGAATATGACTGTCGGCGCGCTCGAAGCATTTCTGCCTATTTATGCGGTGAAGGTCGCCGGGCTCAATGAGTTTCAGGCAGGCATCCTCTGGGGCGTGCAGGTCGTCACGACCATTCTTTCAAAACCGATCATGGGAAAAACGTCCGACAAGTACGGGAGAAAGGCATTGATCAGCATCGGCCTCATCGTCTGCGCAGTATCCTTCGGGCTGTTCCCTGTTTTCAGCTCCTTCTATCTGCTGATGATTACTGCGGCCTTCTTCGGCCTTGGAGAGGCACTCGTTCAATCATCAGGCGCTGCTTTTGTGGCTGACCTCTGCAAAGAGAAGCACTTCGGCACTGCCATGGGGACATTCGGCACCATCTTTGACATCGGACATGCCGGCGGCCCCATCCTTGCGGGGTTCCTCCTGGCAAGCCATAGCTATCTTTTCTCGTTCTGGGTAATGGCGGCCCTGCTGTTACTGGCAGCCCCGGTATTCGTCGCGACCGTGAAGGTGAAGGAATCCTGAAGGTGAGGTAGAGGCCAAAGCTTTTTGTTTTACTCTTCCCTTTACCGGTACCTCTCCCACCGGTGTTGTCATGGGAGCCTGTTCCCTTGCCGCGCTGTCCCGGTTCAGCACCGTCGTCCCGTTCCTGATCATCAGTATATTTTTCGGACTCAGCCTCTCTGTTGTCACTTCCGCAACTGCCGCATATATCGCTGATCTGTCAAAAAAAGAGGCCTGCGGTTCTGCCATGGGCATGCTCGGGTCGGTCATGGACATCGGCCATACCACAGGCCCTCTCGCTGCAGGGTTCATTGCTTCTTCTTCAGGGCTCAGGATGTCCTTTGTCGTGCGGCCGCTGTCCTTGTCGCGGCAGCCATCCTTTCGCCCTCATGATGATCGGGACGAAGCGGAAAATGAAGTCTCTTGCCTGATCTGATCTGCCTTGCCTTTACCTTTACCTTTACCTTAACCTATTCCATGCTTCTCAGGATCGGCCATCTTTCAACCTTCTACCACACTGCCATGCTCCTCATGGCGGACAAAGCCAGCTGTGAAGGGATCGATGCAGAGATCGACTGGAAGCTTTTCGGCACCGGCCCCGCGATCGTCAATGCCTTTGAGAAGAAGGAGATAGACCTTGCGTATCTGGGCCTCCCCCCCGCGATCATCGGCATAGAACGGGGAGTGCCCATTATCTGTATTGCCGGCGGGCATGTCGAAGGCACCGTTATTTGCGGCAGGCAGTTCTACACAGGATATCCGGAGATCAGGAACCTGAACGATATCCTCGCACAGTTCTCCGGCAGGACGATCGGCGTGCCCGGCAAGGGCTCCATACACGATGTCATCCTCCAGCAGTGCATCAGGAACGCAGGACTTGAACGCTCCGTTGACGTCAGGAACTTTGCGTGGGCTGACATGGTGCTCGAGGCGGTCATCAGGGACGAAGTTGCGGCAGCATTCGGCACCCCTGCCCTTGCGGTATCAATAAAGCATTATGCAGGGGGGATCATTCTCTATCCGCCGTCTCTCCTCTGGCCGAACAACCCGAGCTACGGCATTCTGGTTGACAGGACGTTCCTGCGGGACAACACATCACTTGTCGAACAGTTCCTGCGCAGCCACGAAGCGGCAACCGCATCTGTCAGGAACGAGCCGGACAAGGCTGCCGAGGCCATCGCGACCCATATCGGCTTCATCGATGCCTCGTTCGTGCGTGAGACATTCGACGTGTCTCCCAGATACTGCGCACAGCTGACCGATGCATACATTGCTTCGACCATGGATTTTGTCAGGATACTGCATTCCCTCGGCTATATCAGGCGAATGATAGACGCCTATGACATCTTCGACCGCTCCCTCATCAGCAGGACGCACCCGGAGCCGGAGCATTACAGCGCGGGTATTGCCGCAGCATAACCCGACAGGGAGCACGTACTCGTTTACAACCACCTGACAATACTATTAAGATACAAAAAACAGTCTCACGGAGGTCACGATGTCAGACAAGGAAAATCCGCTGCCGAAACCGCCCAAGACCCCCTTTGGAAGAAGACGGGCAGGCGAGGAGGAAGAGCCGCGGCAGCCGCTCATGGCCGACCGGATGGCAATGGCCATGGCAGAGGGGAAGCTCGACGAGTTCATGAAGGAGAACCTGCCGGACAACGAACAGGCTCGGCAGCTTGCCATGATGATGATGAGCATGACCGGCATGGGCAGCATGACGCCTCCGATGGGATTTCCTGCGCCAGGCCAGGAGAGCGCTGCTGAAGCACGCGCGGATGATCAGGCTGAGCAGATGCAGAAAACGGGTCAGGAAGCCCAGGTGCCGGAAGACGTGATGAAAGCGGTACAGGCAGGAGATATGCACCAGCTCATGGAGCTTCTGAGGCGTGAGCATCAGAAGAGGACCGGCACGGAAATAGCTTCCGTTCCGCCGCCCCTGTCATCACCTTCAGGAGAGGCCGGGTTCAATACCGCACCGGCCGGCATCGAAAAAGAAGTGCTTGACCAGTTGATCGAGATCGCCTCAGCAAACAGCGTGACCCTTGACTGGCTCATCCTGCGGGCGATGAAGGTCTACATCGAGGAATACCGGCAGACGGGCAGGCTTTGATCCGCCGGACGGCTCCTTAGGCCTATGGGTAGGACATGAATCTTGAGCTGCCTGTCTCCCTGAGTCTCTCCTTCGGTCTCGGCGTTGTGACCCGAAGCCTTTTGATGCTTGATGCCCGGGTGCTCAGAAAGAACATTTTGGGCATTGCGGTCTGCTTCACCGCTCTTCCTGTTCTGGTGATCATCGGCATGGGAAAGATGCCGGACCTGCCCCTGTCCGCTCACATCTTCTTCGCCTTTGCAGGCTACTGCGCGCTGTTTGCGGTTCTTATGAAGAACGCCATCCTTCCCCAGACCAATGAACGGTCCCTCCTGTTTCTGAACATTGCGCTCTGGTATGCGTTCATCACTTATCGCCCCATGATCCCGGAGTTTCTGAAACCTGTCCTTCTTTTGATATTCATTCCCTTGACCATAGCGACTCTCGTTATTGCCTTTAGAGACTTTATTCTCGGGTTCTGGCTCAGTCTTGTCTTTTATGTATGGTATCTCATCATTATCGTTTTTATCGGCATTGTCCAGTTCCCCTTCTGGAACCTTTCCTTCTTCTTCGGCAGAGCAGTCTGGGCGCCCCTTGACGCGGCCGACGTCTTCCTCTCCGGCGCGTTGTTTTCCTATCTTGCCGTGCATGCTACCTATATCCTCGCCCTTATCCCGCTCCCCTCCAGGCACCAGAGCTTTGCCGAACGGCTTGAAGAGGTGAATCAGCACGCCGAAATGCTCGTCTACAGATATTCAGATGAGCAACTCAGAGTCAGGGAGGCGGTACTGCTTATAAGCCTGTTCGGAGGTCTGTACTGTCTGAACTATGTATTCCGGCTCATGCCTCCATCGGCTCTGATAAATCTTACCATCGTTTTCTCCCCTCTTATGCTGGTTTATGTTGGGCGCATATTTGAGCGATTGGCAGCAGGGGACGACATCGAGACGGCACAACCCGTTGATGCGAATGATGCCTTGACCATGCGCAGTGAACCGGCAGGATTTCGCGATATGTATGCCGCCGCACTCTCCCTTGTCTCATCAGGAAGGGGAAAAAGAGAACTGAAAGAAGCCCTCAACAATACCGCCGCACTCTCCATTCCCGTGGGGAAAGAAGACGTTCCCCTGGTCTCACATATTGCCGGATGGTTTGCATGGGTGGGAATGAAGGATCAGGCGCGCACCCTCTTTCTCAGGATACTCAGCGTCGCCCCGTACCATTTTCTTGCTGCTGCGCTCTGCTTTCGCTATGCACTTGAAACGGGCGTCAGAAGCACGGTACGAAAATACGGGATATTGCTTGTGAACGCTGACTACACATCCCATCTTAGACAGGTCGGGAACGAGAAAGAAAAAAATCTTCTCAGGGTCATGGCCTCACGGGAAGAAATGATTTTTACTTATAGGAATGCCGCTGATGCGCTATCCGGCATGGGCTCGTTCCGTGAGGCAGCAAAAGCAAGGCAGATCGTCGATGCGCTTCGCAAAGGTCCTCAGGAGGCGGGACAGATTTCCTCCTGACCGCCCTGGAGTCGATGAAGGTCTACATCGAGGAATACCGGCAGACGGGCAGGCTGTAAACCCAACCCTGCATTATGCCGGAAATACTCAGTGCGGCGTAGGGCGCAATAGGTTACGGGTGAAGTATAAATGACAATAAGATATCTCTGCGTTTTTTTGATGTGTGTTACTATTCTGCTATGGGTCCACCGATAACCAGGTCACTGTAATAATTCTACGAAACAGATATGAAGAAATATAATAAATGAAACCGCGCGATGGTTATCCAATAGTACGGTACCACGAAACCGATACACAGGTTCTTATTGGTGATCATGTCGAGTTCAAGTTGGGACTATTTTTTTGGAAAGGTTGGCAGAAAGGGAGGACCTATTACGTTCCTGGCCTATCGAAAGAAGATGAAACATTAGAACATAATAGACTATTGATGGTCGGCATTCATGACTCTCAAAAGAGCAGAAGCGGTCATGCAGTCCAGCCTGGTTCAGGCCAACTTCGGGATAATGTTCGTTTCATCAGCCGAACAGATGACAGCCCTGGGACAACGCCGCCCGATTACGAATGAAGAAGCTCACGAAAAAGCCCGACCAGATCACTCATGCCGGATATCTTCATGAATGCCGCTATTACCTTCATATTGAATGGATTTAAGATTCCGTTCACAAATCTCTCTGCCGGTTATCCTGAGTTCGCCCATCCGGCCAATAGCTCTGCTTATCTGATCGAAGGCGAATTGACGGCATCTGGCATCGTCCATGCGGAACTGGTCAAAGGGCGCGGGCAGGGACGTGACGCTGCGGCCATTCGGCATTGTTGCACAGGCTGTGACTGTTGCAGTCATAAAAAAGCATAATAATTTCAGCAAGTTACTCATGGTTATCTCCTTGGTTCAGACGGAAGCTGTGCAGGTGCCGTCTGCCATCCTCCGGGCATTCCTTCACATGCGGGTAATAGCCTGGGATTCGGGGCAATAGTACCACATGCCCGACGGGGTGGAATCGCTGGAGCCGCTCAATGTACTCCTGCGGCAATGACGGCACGCTGACCACAGGCGGGTACGTATCATGGCAAAGCTGCTTCCTCATCTGAGCCCTCAGCGTTTAATTACCTAAGGATTTCTGCACTTGAGTCTCTATTCAAATGCTATGGTAAAAAAGTGCTAATGTCAAATGCCAGACCACTTTGGCCGGCGAGAAATATCCGCGCTAACTTCCCGTTGAAACATTCATTTGATATAATTATATGATAAGAACATTCACGAAGAACTTCGCCCTTTTGCAGTATATCCCAATCTATCATGCGGATAGTGCGATGTTTGTTCCCATGGGGAACCTCAATAGTTTCGACACACGGCTGGGCATGAGCCCGTGAGCGCCTCTCCCACGTCGGGATAAGACCTATCTTCGTTAAGGTGTCGCCATCTACCAGGTGGATACCGTTTGCCACCATGTCGGCGACATAGAAGATCCTGCCATCGGAAGACAGCCTGACATCCTGCGGTCGATGAAGGTCTACATCGAGGAATACCTGAAGACGGGCAGGCTTTGAAGCTCTGACCAAGCTGTCTTGCCGCGCACAAAGAGAAATACGCAGTGCGCCGTACCTCCTGACATCAGCACTGTCAACGCCTGCATGAAAAGTGCGTAATCCTACTGAACATCGTTAGCGTTCCACTCTCATTAGGGCGGATGGCCAGACCAGGCTTTTAATTGCTTGGATACGAACTATTTCAGAATGCCAAGGGGTCGCGATAGATCGATGCGCTTCTCGATTCTGCCGAGCCAATCAGAGAGTTCTGATAATTCGAAGGGTTTGTTGAAATATGAACATCCTAAAGCCCTGATTCTCTCAAGGACCCCTTCATCAAAATATGCAGACATTATTGCTTTATTTCTCATATCTGCTTTACATCCTCTCTGTGACTGAAGTTCCAGCAATTCTATCCCGGTCATTCGAGGCATTTTGAGGTCAGTGAGGACCACGTCAGCACAGGGATGCTTCTTATCGCATCTGGCACTACCTTCATACAATGGGCAGACTACGGGGTCTGTAAAACAAAGCACCTCATAACCCCTTCGAATAAAATATCTTCTCATCGCTGTGACGATAGTAGGTTCGTCATCAAGAATCATAGCCCTTGGTCTTCTCATATCCCGTCACCTCTTGAGAATAAAGAGCTAAAGAACAAATGAATCCCGCCTCTCTGTTGCCCCGTTCTTCCCAATACAAAGGCCGAGCATGCCGGTATATTTCTTTCGGCAGCTCGGCCATCTTATTACTAAGATCCGTTGCTTTCTGCCCGCCCCTCACGGTGCGTTTAGCTTTATCGAACAGTTACTAAAGCTTTTATCAGATAACCCGGCCCCTGTCAAGAAATAATTAATTGTACCATCCTCAAAAAAGACCATTTGGCCTGAGATGCGGGTGGGACGCTTCCAGATAGCTGAACTGGCCGCTTCGCAACTCTTTCCCTGTGCCTGCCCGGCTTAGACGTTATGGTTCGATGTTATAATGAAGCTCTATGGTGATGGACAAAGCCCTCTTCATCTTCTTGCTGACGTACGCAGTCATCGCAGCAGGTCAGCCCCCTTTCTTCCGCATAGACCGGGCCGGGGCCGCGCTTATTGGCGCATCCCTCATGGTCATCACAAATGTGCTCGACATTGATACTGCCTACCGCGCTATTGACTACCGCACCATGGTTGTCCTGTTCTGCATGATGATCGTTGTTGCAAACCTTCGCCTCTCAGGCTTCTTCCCCTTGGCCTCATCTTTCGTGATGAAGCACGTCACACAGCCGTCAATGTTGCTGTATGCGATCGTCTTTCTTTCCGGTGGTCTATCCGCACTGTTCATTAACGACACCGTCTGCATCGCCTTTACACCACTCGTGCTCGGCGTGACACTGAGACTCGGGCTGAACCCGGTCCCTTATCTTCTGGCACTGTGCATGGCGGCAAACATCGGCAGCATTGCAACCATTACGGGTAATCCTCAGAACATCATGATCGGAAGCTTCTCCGGCATCAGTTATTCGCGTTTCACCGCCAAAATGCTGCCAATCGCACTTTTCGGACTTGCCCTGTGCTGCCTCATGCTTCGTCTGGCGTATCGGAAAGATTTCGCGCAAGAACGGATTGCGGTAGCCCCCGTGCGCTACCGGGTCCACCGTCCGTTGCTCATAAAATCGTCGGTTGTCTCATGCCTCATGCTGTTGCTCTTCTTCATCGGTGTGCCCATGCCCACCGTCGCAATCGGGGCGGCTTCGTATTTGTTGATTACCCGCAGAGTCAAGCCGGAGAAAGTCTATTCATTGGTAGACTGGCGGCTCCTTATCCTTTTCGTCGGGCTCTTTATTGTGATCGAAGGAATCGAGCGGTCAGGCCTGGTGCTGGCCATGCTCGACATTGTGGGTAATAGAACGGCCGGCCATCCCATGTTTCTTGTGACCGTGAGCGCCCTGCTCTCTAATCTTGTCAGTAATGTCCCGGCAGTACTCCTGCTGAAGCCAATCGTGGCCTCTATGCCTGACGCAGAAACCGCCTGGCTGCTCCTTGCGATGAGCACTACCCTTGCAGGCAACTTCACCATCCTCGGTTCCATCGCGAACATCATCGTAGTCGAAAGCGCACGTCCCAGCGTAAAAATAGGTTTTTTCGAATACCTGAAGGTGGGAATCCCGCTCACCATAGTTACGGTTCTTCTCGGTGCTCTTTGGTTGAGTGCAGTTTCCTACTGACATTAGTATCCATGCAGCCTCAATATGGAACAGTTCAGCAGTAAAAGCCATGTCAGGAAATTGTGGGCGCTGACCCTCATAGGGTTCGCCTTTATCAGTTGGATCTCTTACCATCACGCCCTGACGGGCATGCATAAAGTGGACGGCATCATCTGTGTGCTGCTTGGCCTTTTCCTGTGCGCACATCCCGCTGCCTATGTGTTGGATATTTTTTTCTTTTCACGGAGCACAGGCCGTCAGTTCCCGTCCAACGTTTCTGCTGCTTTGTGGGTGGCGCTGAATTCGCTGGTCCTCATGATCGGCTGGTTCATCATTTTCATCGGGACGACACATTTGGCCGACAGGGCCGGCCTCGTCCTTCGCCGCTAATTCGTTGACTTTATTGCATTTTTTATCGGGCATTATTCATAGGTGTGTTCTACGTATCCTCCGCAACTTATTTTCTTCAGCTATTTGACGGGCAGGGAATCAGCGGTTAAACTATAAGACATGGGAACATTTATCCCCGGGAACAAAACCGTGCTGGTCGCTGATGACGACACGAATCTGAGAAGCTTTATCAAGACTGTCCTCGAGAGGGCCGGCTGCAGGGTGATCGAGGCGTGTGACGGTGCGGAGGCTGTCGACAAATTTGCTTTGAACTCCTCGCAGATCGATCTGCTCGTTCTCGATGTTATGATGCCTCAAAAAAACGGCAAGGATGCCTATGATGAGATACAGAAGATCAAACCCGGTATCAAAGCCATTTTCATTAGCGGCTATCAGAATGATGTCATATGCGAGCAGGCCAATTTCATTTCCAAGCCGTTCACGTCACAGGCACTCCTGAATCACATGAACGGGTTATTACATTAAAGAAAGATAAAGATCGCCTCACCTCATACCGCAACTCCGCAGTCATACTATATATTCCGGAAATTCTCAGGGGATGTTTGCGGATGGACAGAATTGAACAGGATAGAAATAAAAGCAAAAAAAGGGCGGGACCATTCCCGCCCCTTTCATCAGGCTTTTACTGAACCTTCTTCATATCCTTGCCGCACGCACACTTGCCGGGGTTCTGGCTGATGGTGTCGCACTTGCACTCAGCGCCGCAATCGCACATATACTTGCCGGTCATCTTGAAAGGACGCTCCTTGTCCCAGGTCTCGGCCTTGAGCATGGCGATATCTCCATCGATCTTCATCACCTTTGCCTTTACCGTATCCTTGCCGCAGGTGCATTTAGAGGATGCACTTCTGGACATGGTATTGCAGGGACAGTCCGCTCCGCAATTGCAGGCATAGATCTCATCACCGACCTTCAGGTCCATCTTTGCCGAGGAGCCGGCATACGCCAGGGCAACAACTGCTGCCATAAAAACAACCGCTGTCAAAAGGATAACTTTCTTCATCTTATTCACCTCCTTTTGTAATGGGATGGTCAAATTGTAATTAGCAGGTATACCTAAAATCTATTGCATTTCAGGGTGACTGTCAAGCTGTTTCTTCGGCTGTTTTTCCGGGATTTTCACGGCAGGGTATTGGCTGCTGCCAGCTTGACATGCGCATACAAAAAGTCCGCATTTGTTTGTGCGGGTCGAAGTGCCGATTGTTATAAAAGCATGTTTGATAGGCCCTTCGGAAAGCTCAGCTCTGCGACCGAGGCTGAAGGGTAAGGCGCGGTGATTGTTCGAAGTCCGGAAATAATAACGAGGATTCCCTGCCGGACAAGTTTCACCGCCGCCCCTGAAGCCGCCCGAGCCAGGATGCCCTGAATACCTAACCGATGCAGTCATGGACATGGCAGGTATTCCGAAAGACCGTTTGCAGCGATCCCAAAGAACAGCGGAAGCCACCTTCCCATTCCTATACCTATCTCAGAATCTCCCACATATCCTCAAATGCCGCATTCAGGGCATCATCAAAACTCCCCAGATTTCCCCCATGCTCTTGTATGTATTCTCCCGCGTGCCCTTTATCCGCAAAGGCCCACTTCCCGCGCAGCGACATGACACCGTATCTGTCGCCGCCAATGACCCACCAGGCCCTTTGGGCGTCGATGCGCTGTTTTGTGCGGTAATCACCGACCATAACTGCCTTCAAAGTCTTGCCGGGGTTCAGTGCGAGATCAATGGCAGAACAATGAATACTGCAGGTTGGTGCTGATGTTCCATCAGCGTACTCAACAAGCATCCTGCTGTAATCATACAGACGCCTGTCCATGCCGCAGTACCTGCATGCGGGGTGATCCCGAATATCCATAGATCCTGCATGCTCCACCCCTTTTTTCTCATACAACATCTGTATGTCGTCGCGCATGTCCGCAAAGGCAGCTTTCATCGCATCAAGATATGTCCCAAGGATGCCCCCGTTGTCCTCTATGAACGCTTCGGCCGTTGCCTTTTCCCGGAAGGCCCACTTTGCCCTTCCGGTCATGACACCTGCCTTCTTTCCGCCTATAACCCAGAAGGCCGTCCTGGCATCGACAAGTTCTTTTGTCGCATAGTCAGCCACCAGCAGCCTGACAATGGTCTTTTCCCTGTGCGCAGCTATCTGTGCTGCAGCGCAATGGATGCTGCAGGTTCCCGCAGACGTTTTGTCGTCATATTCGAGCAGCATCCTGCTGTGATCATGGGCGCGCCTGTCCATGCCGCAGATACCGCACGCCTGATGTTTGTCGATATCGTTCTGTGCATGGACTTCCGATGCGCAGAGGAATATCAGTCCGGTGCAGCATATGAGAAACATGAACCTTTTCATGGATGCCTCCTGAGTTATCGCCATCTGCTCCTGATACATTATCTCAGCTTCGGATGAGCGCGAAAGAAATTCCAGATGACATCTGTCGCGGGCACGCACTCGCCCCTGCCCATGCAGTCGCCCTCAACCGGCCAGGCATGCCCGCCATCCCTGATCGAATAGAAGATGATATCCGCGTTCTCACGGCATGCGTAGGTATCTATTATGACCGCGCCATCCCTTCGCGAATCTCTTGCAGGGAGTGGGTCACATCCGTTTGCCCTGACCCAGATGGAAAGCGACTCTGCGACGGAAAAGAACTCAAGGACGTCTTTCGTCCGCACACCCGCGCCGCCGTAATACGGCAGATGGCTGTCCTTCATTCCATGGAATCCGATCAGGGGGACAGGGGCCGACGGTTCAGGGATGTTCAATGCATGACCATTCCCGATGATGCGAATACCGTCAGTCGCTGATATCACCGCGGCCGCTGCAATAACATCGGGCATCCTCGCGGCAAGGGAATATGCCATCATGCCGCCGTTGGAAAAACCGGCGACATAGATCCGGTTCGGATCAATGTCCAGCGTGACTTTAAGCTTCGCGATCAGTTCCCTGAAGAATTCCAGATCATCGCCACCCTGCGGGGACGCATCACTGCAGCAGAATCCTGCGTTCCAGACCGTCCTGATGAACCCCGTTCCCTGCGGATAGACAACGACAAACCCTTCCCTGTCAGCCTTGTCGCTCATCCCCGAAATCTCCTCTATACCCCGGGCGCTGCTTGCATATCCATGAAAGAGCACGACAAGCGGGACCGGCTGATCGCGGACCGGCTGAGGAGGAAGGTGCAGAAGAAAGCCCCTCCTCTGGCCATCCGCTGTCAGCGAAAAGAAGCGGCTGCCCGGTCCCGGCATCGATCCCTGTTCGATGAAACGAGGGACGCAACCCAGCAACGGAAACAGGAACAGGAGCACCAGAGGTACTATGGCGAACAGGCTGAACACTCAGCGGCTGAACCTGCCAAGGACAAGTTCATAATCTGAGGGATTGTCCATGTCGAGCAGCACCCCCTCATCATCCGCATTCAGGTACATGATCTCCTTCTCATGAGCGCTGATCACGTCGCGCAGGGTATGCTGCGCCCGGATATCCCGGATTATCCGGAGCGGGAAAAGCGTGGGGTGCCCTCTGCGTCTGTTGAAGCTCGGGATAATGATCGAGCCGGGATGAGCTGTGTGGAGGGCGGTCAATGACCGCATCGTCTCCGGCATCACCAGGGGATGGTCGGCGAGGCAGAGGAGTATGCCGGTCGCTCCGGGAGAGACAGCCTCCAGACCCGTACGCACCGATTCAGCCATCTCGCTTCCCTGCTGCATGTTGAATACGGTCTTTACCGGCAACGCATGAACTGCTGCTGCGATATCCCCAGCATCCGGCTGCAGCACGACAACAACATCCCTGATCCCTGCTTCGGCGATCGTGCGAATGCAGTGTTCGATTACCGTGCGGTCACCGAGAGGAAGGAGCTGTTTCGGTCGTCCCATCCTCTTCGCCGAGCCGGCTGCAAGAAGAACGGCTGACACCTGATACTGCATTCTGCCTCCTCTTCTGGATGACCTGCGCCATGATGCTGACCGCTATCTCCTCAGGGGTCACGGAATTGATCGGGAGGCCGACAGGGATGTGTACGCGGTCAATGTCATCCTGAGAAAAACCCGCCTCCCCCAGTGCCCTGAAAAGAAGCGCCTTCTTCCGTCTGCTGCCGAGCAGTCCGATATACCGCGCCTTCGTTCTGAGCGATGCCTTCACTGCGTCGAGGTCATGATTGTGCCCCCGCGTCGCGACAACGATATATGCATGCTCCGGAACGACCAGCCGTTCAAAGATGTCCGCAAGCTCGAGCACCGCGATCTCATGCGCGTCAGGCACGTTCTCACGGTTGGCATGCTCAGGCCTGTCGTCGCAGACCATGACCCTGAAGCCGCTGAACCGCGCGGCCTTTGCCAGCGCCTTCCCGACATGACCTGCGCCGAGGATCACCAGGACAGGATCAGGGATGACCGGCTCGATATAGACCAGGACCTTTCCCCCGCAGACAAGACCCCCCTGCCTTTCCGTAAGCTCGAACGGCATGGTCACGGGCCGCTCGTCCTTCATTGCCATGAGCGCTGCCTGCACCACCGCTGCTTCGAGACACCCTCCCCCGAGCGTACCGACCACGGTTCCGTCATCGCGAACGAGCATCTTGGAACCCTGCTTCTGCGGCGATGAGCCGACACATTCCACTATCGTCGCCAGCGCCAAAGCCCTGCCCTCTTTCTTCAATCTCAATAATTCTTCATACAGTTCCATAAAAACCTTTTCACTCCTCTAACACTCAGTTGGGACATGGAGTCTGTTCCGAAAGACTGTTCGCAGCGATACCTAAGCGCATCGTAAGCAACATTTTCGTACCCTCTCCGGATGGCACTGCCAGACGACTACGGCTATAGTCCGCAATGCACAGGGAAATATCATCGCCTTGAACGGTCTTGAGGTGCATACTCCATGGCCTTGCCCACCTCATGACAAACACTAAGCTTTCCCATCAGCAACCTTCAATGCTTTCAGGACTGCATCCGGTGTCATCGGCAGGTTTCTCAGCCTCACGCCAACGGCACTGAACACTGCATTGGCAACCGCCGGCGCAGCAGGCGGGACTCCCGGCTCCCCGATACCCCCTAACTTTGCATCGCTCTTGACGATATGCACCTCGATCTTTGGCGTTTCACTCATGCGCAACAGGTCATACGCATCGAAATTCTCTGTCAGCACCTTCCCTCTGCCGAACGAAATGCTCTCCTTTAGTGCAGCGGAAAGCCCCATGATGGTCCCCCCCATCATCTGTGCCTTTATCGTGTCCGTATTGATGACCGGACCGCAGTCGACCGCACAGACGATCCTGTGCACCCTTATCGCGCCGCTCTTCCTGTCCACAGACACATCGGCCACCTGCGCGACGTAGGAATCGAATGACAGGTGATAGGCTATGCCCCTTCCGATGCCCTTTTCCGGCGGCTTTCCCCATCCAGCCTTCTCTGCGGCAAGCTCAAGCACGCGCTGTGCTCGCGGATGCTTATTGAGGAGGTCCAGCCTGAACTTGAGCGGGTCCTTCTTCGCCAGATAGGCCAATTCGTCGGCAAAGGTCTCGACGGTGAACGCATTGTGTGAACTTCCAACTGAACGCCAGAACCCGACCGGCACCGGCGTGTCGATCCGCACATATTCAACACTGACGTTCGGCACATCGTATTCCAGATTGCTCAGCCCCTCGACAGCAGCATTGTCTATGCCTTTTTGCATGGTGTCCGGAAAGACGCGGACAAATATGGACGGACAGACGATCTTGTGTGACCAGGCAGTGGGATTGCCCTTGTCGTCGAGCGCGGCCTGAATGCGGGAGAGGTTGCCCGGCCGGTAGTAGTCATACTGGAAATCCTCTTCGCGCGTCCAGATAACCTTCACCGGCCTGCCGACAGCCTTTGCCGTCTGAACCGCCTCCTCGACAAAGTCCTGTTCGAACCTCCTGCCGAAGCCTCCGCCGAGATATGTCGTATGCACATGGATCTGCTCAGGAGCTAGCCCGGTTATCCTCTTTGCGGTCATGAGCGTGCCGGTCTGGTTCTGCGTTGGCGCCCAGATGTCGCACCTGTCCTTCTGTACGTGCGCCGTGCAGTTCATGGGCTCCATGGTCGCGTGGGCAAGATAGGGGAGATAATACCGGGCATCGAGCTTTACGGATGCTGCAGCAAGCGCGGTCTGGACATCCCCGTCCCTGCGCGCAACGACGCCGTCCTTCGGAAGATACTCCTCAAAACTCTTCGCAAGAGTCTCATTGCTCAGGTCCGGGTCTGCACCCTTGCCCCAGACGATATGCGTAGCCTTCTTTGCCTGCCATGCTGCTTCGATCGTATCCGCGCAGAAGGCGACCCCCCGGTCGATATGCACGATCTGCTTCAGCCCTTTTACGTTCTTTGCCATGGCATCATGCACGGCCTCGGCTTTTGCACCGAAGGCATACGGCCTCGCGACCGTGGCATAGAGCATGTCAGACACCATGACATCGATGCCGAACTTAGCGCTCCCATCAGTCTTTTCCACGATGTCGAGGCGGGGCACCGCAGTTCCGATCAGCCTGAACTGGGTCTCTTTTTTCAGGGAAGGGTCCTTCGGCACATCAAGCGCAGAGGCCGGCTTTACCAGTTCTCCATAGGTGACGGTGCGCTTGCTTGCACTGTGCTTCACCGTTCCCTGGCTCGCCTCACACTCCGCGGCCGGCACGTTCCATACGCCCGCAGCCGCGGTCACGAGCATCTCACGTGCAGCAGCGCCCGCTTTTCTCAGGGGCTCGTACATATGCCGGATGCTGGAGCTTCCGCCGGTCGCCTGAGCCCCCCACACCGGGTCCCTGTAGCCGTCCGCAGCAGGCGCGACCTCGAGCTTCACCCTCTTCCAGTCGGCCTCGAGTTCATCGGCAATGATCATCGGCAGCGAGGTATAGACACCCTGCCCCATCTCGGACTTGTTCACCGTTATGATCACCGAGTTGTCAGGCATGACCCGCAGCCAGATGTTTGGGCTGAAACCCTTGCCCATGGCCTCCTCGGACTCTTTGGCAGAGAGGATCTTATATCCTGACGGCGTTATGGCGATGGCAATGGTGAACCCTGCGGCCTTAAGAAATGTTCTGCGTGTTATGGAGGAGTTCATTTCCCGCCCTCCTTTGACGCGAATCTGATGGCGGTCTTTATCCTCGGGTACGTGCCGCAGCGGCAGAGGTTGCCGTCCATGGCCTTGATTATCGCTTCCTCCGACGGGTTCTTGTCCCCGGAAAGAAGCTCGGCCGCCTGCATGATCTGGCCGGGCTGGCAGTAGCCGCACTGGGCGACCTGTTCCTTTACCCATGCCTTTTTGAGCGGATGGTCCTCGGGAATGCCTTCGATGGTCGTGATCTCCTTTCCCTCCGCGTCTCCTACAGACGTTTGACAAGAACGAACGGCCTTCCCCGCAACGTGGACCGTACAAGACCCGCAGAGGCCCTTGCCGCAGCCGTACTTCGTACCCGTAAGCTTCAGGTGCTCCCTGATGACCCAGACGAGCGGGACATCCGGGCTAAGATCGAGTTCATGCTTTTTCCCATTGACCTTCAGAGATATCATACGGGCCTCCTGTTCCGGAAAAGGTTGTCGAAGATGCGCTTCAGGATAGACGATCAGTTGCTTAAGAAAATGCTACTCCATGAAGGGGAGGCTGTCAACCACCGACAATAATGATGCGGCGCACAGGCAAAACCATGAAACCAGCTTCAGATGTTGCGCCGGAAAAGTCCGTCGAATGCCTTGGGCAGGGGGGTGGAAAAATGCATCCGTTTTCCGGACACGGGATGAGCAAAGGAAAGGCTGTAGGCATGAAGCGTAATGCGGCGGATGGGATTTGTCCCGGCCCCGTATTTCTTGTCGCCAACGACCGGGCAGCCGATATCGGAAAGCTGGACGCGTATCTGATGTTTCTTCCCGGTCTCGAGCACCACGTCAAGAAGTGCAAGTCCTTTCCCCGCCTTCAATACCCTGTACCGGGTGACGGCGCGTTTCGATTCTTCGCCCTCGGGCTCGGAGTATACCTTGAAGGCGGCTGTCTCGCTCAGATAGCTCTCGATCCGGCCTTCAGGGTCTTTGGGGACTCCCTCGACAACAGCGTAATACTTCTTCTCCGCGTCATTCCAGTCCTTCTGGAGCCTGTGCTTTGCGGCCTCGTCCTTGGCGAAGACGATCAGGCCTGATGTCTCGCGGTCGAGCCTGTGGACAATGAATATGCGGTCAGGCCGTGAGGGGTCGCGCTCTTTGAAATACGCGTTCAGGAGATAGTACGCGGTCTCCTTTTTTTCCTTCTCTGTCGCGATGGTGAGCAGGCCCGAAGGCTTATTGATGACGATAACCGCGTCGTCCTCATAGACGATCCCCATGCCTGAAACCTCGAGGATCTCTGCACCGGGTTTGGGTTTTGCATCTAACAGGATGCTGTCATTTACCGACAGCCTGTGGTCAGGGCGCGTGACCGTCCTGCCATTGACCGTGATCGCGCGGTGTTTCAGCAGCTGTTTGACCTTGGTCTTTGTGTACCCGAGTCCCAGCAGAAAATCCATGACCGCCCCTGCCGATCTTACCCTGAGCGGCTTCATCAGCGCTGAGTGTCCGTGAACCGTGACGGTGCCAGCATTGAACACAAGGCGAACTCCCGCGCCCTGCCTGCATTCTTCATCCTCTGCCCTCCATCTTCTTTTGTTTCTGCTTACCTCTCAGTTGTCCGCAGGCAGCCAGGATGTCCTGACCCCTGCTCTCCCGTATCAGCACGGTCATATTGCTGTCCGATATGATCTTCTGGAATGCAAGCACCGTCTCTTCAGAAGGCCGTTGCATGCCGCTCCGGTCATGGGGATTGAAGGGTATCAGGTTCACTTTGCAGGGTATGCCCTTCAGCAGTTTCACGAGCCTCTTTGCATCAGTCCGGGTATCGTTCACCCCGCCGATAAGGACATACTCGAAGGTGATCCTCCTTCTCGGCTTGAGCGGATATCTCCGGCATGCGTCAAGAAGCTCCTTTATCGGATAGGTCCTGTTGACCGGCATGATCCTGCTCCGCACCTCATCGGTCGTTGCATTCAATGATACGGCGAGATTGACGTCAGGCGCCTTTGCAGGGAGCTCGAGCATCTTCGGCACAAGACCTGACGTGGACAGGGTGACCCTCCGCTTCGATATCCCCATGAGGCCGGTCATCCTCCAGAGAGCCTCGACCACTTCGTCGAAGTTCGCAAGCGGCTCTCCCATGCCCATGAGCACGATGTTCGTGACTCTTCCGGGAGCGATAAGCCTGTTCACCGAGATGATCTGGTCAATGATCTCATGCGCCTTCAGGTTCCTGACGAGTCCCATACTGCCGGTCAGGCAGAAGCCGCAGCCCATGGCACAGCCGGCCTGCGAAGAGATGCAGAGCGTCAGACGGTCCTTGTCCGGTATCAGGACGCTCTCTACGGTCTGGCCGTCTTCGAGCGAAAAAAGGAATTTTTCCGTTCCGTCCTTCGACCTCTGCCGGTCAGCAAGCTCAAGGTTGCTTATATACGAGCCCTCGGCCAGTCCATTGCGCAGCGCCTTCGAAAACTCGGTGATCTCCTGCAGGCTCCGGACATTCCGCTCATACATCCAGTGGAGAAGCTGGTTCGCCCGGTACTTGGGCAGTCCGCGTTCAGCGGCAAAACGATATACGTCCGCCTTTGACAGGGACTTCAGGTCTATGTTCGCCGGCATGTGAAAGGGACGCGCTACTGGTTAACCTGGCAGCGGGGGCAATAGAACTTTGCGGAAAACCACGGTGTGTCATGGGAAAAATCAGGGACAAGATCGAGCAGCATCGCGACCTGGCATTTCGGGCACTTGAAGCCGTTCAGCTTGAAGTCTTCCGAAAGTTTCTTCGCATCGTACACGTCTTCTTTGATCTCGACGCTGTACTGGGTGACCTTCTGCTCAGCCGGCTTCCGCGCAAGGACGGTCCGTATCTTATCAACAACTTCGTTCGGCTTCGTGATGGATTTGACGATGTAATCCGAAGCGCCGAGGTTCAGCGCCTTCTCGACCTCGTCAGGCTGGCCTTTCGCGGAAAATACAATGACCGGGACGTCCTTATACTTCTGATCGGTCTTCACCACCTGGAGGACCTTGTAGCCGTCCATGATCGGCATCATGAGATCAAGGAGTATGATATCGGGCTTGCTCTGTGAGAGCGCCTTGATGGCTTCCATGCCATTGTCCGCAGTCACCACGGCAAACTGTTCCAGGATCAGTTTGTTCCGGTACATCTGCTGTATGGCCTTGGAATCCTCTACAAGAAGAACCTGATATTTCATGGTGATATCATTTTAATCAGACGGATGGGGACTGTCAAGGACATCCTCAATCAGGCCTCGTCCTTCACGATCTCATCAAGGGTAACTTCAAAGATCAGGTTCTTCCCGGCAAGCGGATGGTTGCAGTCCATGACATACCCGGTCTCGGTCTTTTCCACGACCGTCACCACGATCGGCATGCCGTCCGCGCGGTACATCTGATACTGCTGCCCTATCTCGGGATTGAAATCCTGGGGCGCCCTGTCCTTGTGAAACTCAAAGATCTTCTCTTTGACATGGGGTCCATACGCCTTGTCAGCGGTCATGAATATGCTTTTCGACTCTCCCGGTTCCATGCCGATAACGCCTTCTTCAAGCCCCTTGATGAATTCGCCCTTCCCCAGCTTTATCTCGAGGGACGCTCCCCCTTCCGAGGAGTCGAACACTGTCCCGTCCTCAAGTTTTCCGACATAATGGATCCTGATCGTGTCGCCTTCCTGTACCTGTGGCATGTTCATTCCTTTCAAAAAAAAATTGGGCTTTATTTTACCACAGCATCTCGCAAATAAGGGCCGGGATGCTGTCCCAGCGCGATGCAAGGCCGGAAGACGGCAAAAAAAAGGCTGGAATTGCTCCAGCCCCACAGGTATAAATGTCAGGTCTATCGCTACTGGATCGTAAATTTATCGCTGATATCTGTTGCGACCGTTGCTCCGGTACCGGATTTGAGAATAAGTTTGATCAGGCTTTTCGTCTTGGGACTGGCGGGCGTCGGAATGGGCCTCTCCGACGTGTTGTCCCACGTATATGTCCCAGGATTTCCCGAACCGGCTGCCGACTGGAATATCCTCTTCCAGGTCAGGCCGTTGTTCGTCGAATAATACAATATGAAACTGTCGGCCGGGGCCTTTGTCCCGTTCGTTGTCCAGGTGATGACCTGAGATCCGCCTCCGGTAACCGTAGCGCCAGCAGCAGGGGCAGTGATCGTAAGCGTCTCGATCGTGAAGAGTGCGTCCGACTTGTCTTTTGCAACTTTGACATTCGATGCGTTATACCCCAATAGCATAGCGCGCACTTTGGTCAGGTTCTTTTTCGGTGTCGGCACGGCCCAGTTAAAGCTTCCTGAGGTAGAGCCCCCCGCGTCAATAGCGGGCAGCCACGTGAGCCCCCCGTCAATGGAATACTTCGCCTTAACCGAAGCTACCCCTGCTGATGCGGTATAAAGGATCGCGTGCGTAGCTCCTGACAGGACTATTTCGCCGCCATTCGGGTCCGTTATGGTTATGGTCTCTGCGGGCACCGGCGGATGGCTTGTGGCATCTCCCGGGTATTTGCTGGCATTGATCTCGGTTATATTGGAAAAGGTGTCGCCATCAGAATCAAGGGCTTCCAGTGCAGCGTCGAAGGCGTGTGCAGTATGACCGGGAATTGCCGAACTCGCAAAATCAGTTCCATAGGGATTCCGGGCTCCGCCCCCGGCCGGGTCGACATGGCAAAGGACGCAATGGGATATTGCAGTTGCGGCCGGGTAAACGGCATTAAATCCTGTTCCGGGATCGGTCAAATAGCTTCCAAAGGCAAATACTGCTGCTGCTCCTGCCAATACAACGGTCAGCACGACAAAAAAGCCGATAAGTTTCTTCATGTTTTCCTCCCGTTCATAAATATTCGCTGTTCTTTGCAGTTAATACGTCCGGCATGACTTTCATGCTTCCTCCCCTGCGACACCCGAATCTTGCTCCTCTTCACTTCTCCGTCAGGTTTCATGTCTACAGTCTATCGCTTTTTTTCTCTGATGTATGAATTTTTCATTAAATCTGGATTAAATCATTTTCTCTTTTTTATATTTG
>VEOY01000111.1 GCA_012026685.1 Nitrospirota bacterium | reverse complement strand
GATTAACTCCGTTCGACTTGCATGTGTTAGGCACGCCGCCAGCGTTCGTTCTGAGCCAGGATCAAACTCTCATTTGATTCTGGTGCTTCTTAAACTCAATCATCAACGGTACGCTACGCACCTTTTTCAGTTCTCAAAGAGCGAGTTAGTACTATAGACAAATCAATTTGCGTTTGTCAAGCGAACTAACAGGGGAACGTTACGGCAGTTCTTTTACTTCAGTCTTTACTGCGTTTCCCGTATAATACGTGCGTATTAAAGCAGATTATTGCAGGAAAAGTAAAGGCATGGACTTCAGGATAATCGCACAGGACGGGACACGGCGGCGCGCTGAGATCATCACCTCCAGGGGTGTGATCAATACCCCCGCATTCATGCCTGTCGGCACGCTCGGCACCGTAAAGGCAATGTCGCCTGACGAGCTGAAGGAAATAGGCGCCGAGATCATTCTCGGCAACACCTATCACCTGTATCTCAGGCCCGGCCTCGAGGTGATGGCAGCTGTCGGGGGGCTGCACGCGTTCATGAACTGGGACCGTCCCATCCTGACCGACAGCGGAGGGTTCCAGGTCTTCAGCCTCGCGCCATTCAGAAAGATCGAAGAACACGGCGTCCAGTTCAGGTCCCATATTGACGGATCGCTGCATTTCATCGGGCCCAAAGAGGCCATGAGCATCCAGAACGCGCTCGGCTCGGACATCGCGATGGTGTTTGACGAATGCATCCCCTATCCCGCTACCCATGAGTACGCGAAAGCTTCTGTCGAGATCACGTCACGCTGGGCAAGAGAATGCCGGGCCCACCAGAACGCCGGGCAGGCCCTTTTCGGCATCATGCAGGGGGGGATGTTCACAGACCTGCGCCGCAAGAGCCTCGATGACCTCATGGAGATCGGCTTTGACGGATACGCTGTCGGCGGGGTGAGCGTCGGAGAGCCGAAGGAGGAGATGCACGAGATCATCTCGTTCACCGCGCCGCTGCTCCCGGCCGAACGGCCGAGATACCTGATGGGCATCGGCGACCTCGGAGACATGCTCGCTGCTGTCGATGCGGGCTTTGACATGTTCGACTGCGTCATGCCGACACGAAACGCGAGGAACGGCACCCTGTTCACCAGCAGGGGCAGGCTCAGCATCAAGAGAGAGGAATTCAAGTTCGACGCCTCTCCCCTGGACCCGGCCTGCACGTGCTACACCTGCAGAAACTATTCACGGGCATATCTGCGGCATCTCTTCCTTGCGCGGGAGATCCTCTCGATGAGACTGAACACGATCCATAATCTCTGCTTCTATCAGGACTTTTTCCGGGCGATGCGGGCCTCGATAGAGAAGGGGTCCTTTGATCTGTTCAGATCACACTGGCAGGATGTTCTTCAGCAGAAGGAAGCGTGAGGGAACGTCCGTTCATTCTCCGATAAATTTCTTGAGCTCATCCAAATCCCGCCGGGACAGGTCCGCGAAACGGACCCCGTACACAAAATTGTCCGCTGTTGCCGCAGGGGCCTTCCTGGCAACCTCTGCCTGAAGCCGGAGCCTGGCCTTGGTCTTCGGGTTCACAAAGGAGATCCTCATCTGCTGATGGACGCTGAATGCCGCCCTGCTTTCAAATCCCATCCCGGTTTCGCTGAAATCAAGGGATACTCCTGAAAACTGGATATTGCTGTCAGGGACCTGGATCGAGACAATGATCTGGAATGTCCTCCGCTGCGGTATATGGAGACACCGCGTCACCTCGGCAAGGAATTTCTGCTTGTCCAGCGGAAGCGTAAACTCTTTCTCACCGCTGATCATGACCGCCGTCCTTCTGTGCAAGGCAAGCGCGAGGGGAAGAACATTGATCCTCGGCACGCTCCCATACCAGCTGGTGCCGGACAACTCTTTCATGTCCGCCTTGTACTGCGCCTCATCCTTCGGGGCGAGAAAGACGACCATGTCCGGGACCTCGTTGGCAGCAAGGGCTTCCCTGACCGAAGCGAACGTGCGGCTCTCCGCATTCATCTCCTGCAAAAAAGAGCGTGCTGCCCTGAGCCCGTTCGGCGTTGTTTCAATGAGATGGAACAATTTCATGGCCACCATATTATACCGGACCGTATGATCTGAGTCATAGCGCTCCTCCGCGCCCTGTGGGATAATGGTGAAAAAGGAGGCTTTCATGGAAACTCTTGACCTTAAGAAACTCATCAAGTTCTATCCTGACAAGATCGGCAGGGAAATGCTCTCGGACAAACCCGAAATGAGGGTCGCGCTCATGTGCCTGGAAGCAGGGCAGGAACTGAAGCCCCATAAGGCGCCCATGCGGCTACTGATGTATTGCGTTGAGGGCAGGGGAACGTTTATTATAGGAGAGGAAGAAGTTGTGGCTGACGAAAAGACCTGCCTCCTCTGTGATCCTATGGTACCTCATGGTTTCAGGGCGGATAAGAACAGCAGGCTCGTTGTTATGGCTGTCGTCACACCTGTCGATTAATTCATTTAATGAGGAGGTTGCAATGTACCTGGTCAATGTAAACATGGACTGCTGCACCGGCTGCGGTGAATGCGTCAACATCTGCCCTGTACAGGTCTATCAGATGGGCGCAAACGGCAAGACCGACCCGTACCAGGCTGGCGAATGCGTCGGCTGCATGAGCTGCGTTGAAGTCTGCCCTGACAAGTGCATCGAGATCACAGAGATGTAGTTGCAAACGAGAAAAAAGGGGGAAGCGATCGCTTCCCCCTTTTTTTTTATGTGCACCACCCCGTAAAAATCCCGAATCCTTGTTCATTGATCATCCGTGCTGCCCTTCACCGGCTGCTGACTTCAGTGTTCCCCTTTTCTTTCGTCGAATATGACCTTCTGCGAAGCGGCAAAAGACCGCAACAAAGGGGCCTATCCGCCCGCCACAGCTTCCCGGTAGACGAACATCGTAAAATCATAAAGCATCCTGTCATGTCTTAGTGAAACGTACGGTGAAAGGTCCTGTACCGCGAACCCGAAGATGTCCCCGGGCGAAGTATAATGAAGCTCAAAGTCTTTCTTCGGGTTCAGGTCAGACAGGGCATTGAAGGCCAGTCCTTTGCGGCAATGACCGAAGAGGGTCCGCAGGGTCTGCCGTATCGTCCTGGCAAGCCCGGCAACCCTGAGGTTGAACACCCCGCAGAGAAAGATATAGTCAAAGTCCTCATCGCATATATCCGTATCGATATCGAAAACCCTGAACCGGCCTTCCGGATATTTTTCCTGCGCAAGGGAAATAAGACTGGCATTGATGTCGTAGCCCGTGTAATGGACAGCTACGCCGCTATCAGTAAGAAAACCGAGGAAATCACCTTTTCCGCAGCCGAAATCGAGGATCCTGGCCCCCTGTATGTCGCCGATGTCGAGAAGGCTCTGGAAGTGCATCCTCTGGCCCCTGGCAGACCACCGGACAGCCTCGGGCTGGTCGCCGTGATGCCGGAGGTTCCGGTCAAAGAAGGAGATCACATATTCTTTTGAAAGGTCGTCCATACGTCAGCGCGTTCCGGTACTTCGCAGCGCAGGCTGCAGGCAATCGGACTGCAGATACACCTGGTCCGTCAAACGCAGCTGAACCCCGTGATAACCTCCCCGGTTTCCGCCCTCTTTGACCAGCGTGCCGATGCAACGGAGCATGTGTAGGGAATTTCGGAAACGAGCCTGACGGTCTCGGCAGGATCGAAATCATGCTTCGTGATGAGGCAGAAGCCGGAGCGGCTGATGTCCGTGACCGTCCCGTCCATGATCCTGTCCACCGCTTCCTTGCAATAGGAAACAGGCACCTGCACCGGCAT
>VEOY01000147.1 GCA_012026685.1 Nitrospirota bacterium | reverse complement strand
GTTCTGACATCAAGGTGCCTTTTTCTGCTGGCAGCGTCAGGTTCGGGCAGCGGTACAACAGGGCGGAAGATATCCTGGTATTCAGGGCCGGGGTAGAGGTCCAGCCGGTGAAGCCCATTCAGGTCGGCCTGGATGTCCGGTACGATGCAAAAGGAGAAGGCCTGAAGCAGGCTGGTGCATACGTGCAGTACACTGCCCAGTGCTGGGGCATACGGATCGAGGCTACCAAGAAGCACGGCGATTTTTCAGTGCAGGTGATGTTCGATCTTTTCGGGGTCACCGCAAAACCGCCCAAAGATCTATACCGTGGTCCTGGCAAGAGTTAAGTCTTTCTGACCCGCAGCCCCTCGCTTCCTCGTAATAGAAATGCAGTAAAGGCCGAGACTAAGCCTTCTTTTTGAATTTTTCGATAACGCTGGTTATGAGAGCTGCAGCATCGGCAGGGGTGACCTTTTCCGCATCAATGACCAGTTCAGGATTCAGCGGTTCTTCATACGGGACATTGACCCCGGGTACAGGTGCGCCTTTGGTCCCCTTTGCATAGATACCTGCCGGGGCCCCGTGCGTCTCTGTTCTTTTGCCCTCCCTCTGCCGGCAAAGGTCCAGCGGACATCTGAGATAGACCTCAGCGAATGACGGTATCAGCTGCCGGGCGAGATCACGCCATTGCCGCATATTTCCGGTCGCATCGATGATCACGTCATGGTTGAGTTCTGATATCGTCTTTGCAAGGAATACGAGGCTTCGATAGACCATGTCTCTTTCTGTTTCAGAATAGGTGGGCTGAGGCGTTACGATCTTTCGCAGGTGATCCATACGCAGGATAATAAAGCCGGGATGCTTCTGCTTCACGGCATCGGCAATGGTGCTCTTGCCGCTCCCCGGAAGTCCGGTGATCCAGATGACCATGCCGCTCATGCTGACGGGCTGTCCGTATCTTTTCTGCCTTTCGACAGGTTCTTTATGTCCGCAACAATCTCATCAATGTTTTGGTAACGGTCTTCTCGCACTTTCCTGATGCACCGTATCACGATCTCGTCAAGCCAGTCAGGAACATCCTGGGCAACGTCAATGACCCTCACCGCTCCCAACCCTTCGAGGTCGCCGGTCAGCATCTCATAGAGTATGACGCCCATCGAGAAGATATCTGCCCGCACGTCGGGTTCCATGCCCCTGGTCTTCTCTGGTGCAACATACGCGGCAGAGGGGGGCCTCTTCAGGAATGAGAGATTGTTATGGGTGTCAAGGAGGATATTCTCAGGGCTCAGGAAGCCATACGGCCTGCCTGAGCTGTGCGCGGCCTGAAGCGATTTCAGGATCTGGAACCAGAGTTTGAAGCTGTATTTTGGTTCTATCTTGCCTGACTTGATAAAGCTCCTGATAGAGGTCTTGCCGGTCATGTCTGGTTGATCTTCTTCCGGCTGCTGAGGCGAAAGGGCCTCGATCCTTTCTCTCACATCCCGGTATGTAGGGTCTGACTGGTCTATCTGACGGTATGTGTCGAGGGCCTTGTCAGGCTGGTCCGTTTTTTCGAGCTTAAAGGCATAGGCATAAAAGTCCCCGATCGTTGATGGATCGACCGGTTTGTCCCGCAGCATGAGGCCGAACATCTCGGCGGCCTCCTTAGGCATGCCTT
>VEOY01000037.1 GCA_012026685.1 Nitrospirota bacterium | reverse complement strand
CGACGACCTCGACGGCTATGTAGCGCTGATGACCTACAAGTTCAGCGATGCGTTGAAACTTGGCGCCAACTACACCTACCTGAACCTTTCCGATGCTGACTTCAGCCAGCAGAACCTTGGCGTGCACGCAGACGGCAAGATCGGCAACTTCGGCTACAAGGCAGCTGTTGACTTCCAGTTCGGCGATGCAGGCGAAGACGTCAATTTCAAGGGCTACGCACTGAGCCTGAACGCTGACTACCGGATCAACCCGGTCACGCTGAGGGGCGCATTCGTCTACGGCAGCGGTGAAAAAGATGCAACCAGCGACGACATCAAGGAATTCGTACCGTTTGTCGGCAAGACCCAGAACTACTCGTTCATCTATGAGTACCAGGTGGCAACGACCGCGTTCAACAAAAGCGGGCTGAACCCTGAGGCACCGTCAAACGGCCATGCAGCAGGCGTAGCCAACACCACCTATGCGAACCTGGGGGTGGACTGGAATGCGACCAAGGACATCACGCTGTCGCTGGACGGCTACTATTTCTGGGCATCGCAGACCGGCGCATGGGAGGACTACACGGGAGACGACGTATCCAGCAATGCAGGATGGGAAGTGGACGCCAAGTTCAGGTACCAGATCGCAAAGAACCTGACCTATCAGATCGATGCGGGGTACTTCAAGCCGGGCAAGTTCTACGAGGACATCCTGCCGCTTGACGACAAGAAGGGTGTTACGGCGCTCAGGCACGCTATCCAGCTGAGCTTCTGATTTTACCGTGCATCGAACGATGCGCTGAGATGGGAAGGCGGGGTGAGAAATCATCCCGCCTTTTTTTATGCTTAATATGTATTAAGAGCAGGCTATCATCCGATTTTCAGAAACTGCGGCTTTGAAAGATATTTCATAGCGGTCGGACCGCGGGTAAAGCGGCATGGGTCGATGCCAGCCCGATGCGGCGTGAGCTTAGCTGTGCGGATGTACTAATAGAAAACGGCGGCAGACATGACGTGACCGAAAGGGATAAAACAATAAGGGCAGCCATGGTCGGCCGCCCTTATCTGGATTGTTAATAAATGATGCGGTCAGCTCAGTGCTGATGGCCTGCTGAAGGAGGCGTTGCGTTCTCTTTTTTGTCTGCATGAGCGGGAGTTTCCATACCGCCTTTCATGTTGCAGCCATGCTTCATTCCTTTGCCCATCCCCATACCGCCGTGTTCACGCATCATGCCCATTTCGCAACCCATTCCGCAGCCGCACATACCCATCGGGCCCATCTCCATCCTCATAACATTGAACTTCTTTCGCTGCTCAGCGGTGAGTACAGCCTTGACCTCTTCATGGGCCTTGATATGGCCGAAATGAAGGTCTGTTTTCAATGCCTCGATCTGTTTCAGTTTTGCCTCAGCTGCTTTGAGGTCGACCGGGTCTTTCATGAGGACCTCCTTCAACTCGATCTCGGCCACATCGATCCCGGCTCTTCCCCGGATATTCTCCTTTCTCATGTTCATATGGATGGACCGAATGGATTCCTTCTGCTGGTCGGTCAGTCCGAGTGACATGAGTTTCTCCATCATGAGGTTCCCGTCCTCCATGCAGCAGCCCATCATCCCCATATCCGGACCCTTTCCCGGTCCCATTCCTTTGCCTTTTTTCTTGCCGTGCATTGCAGCATCTGCAGAGGTGGAGATGCCGGCTGCCAAAAACAGTGCGATTGCGAACAACAATACCTTTTTCATTTGCGTCTCCTTTTCTTAATATATGGAACGGACCCTTCCAGTCCTGCGGTCAAATATCACCTTGTCCACCTGTTTTCCGTTTCTGAATATCTCTGCCTCTATGAACCGGCCCTTATGGGAAACGATGCCGAGGTCGTACCCGCGCGCCTCATAGTACTTTTTCAGTGCATGCACTGCTTCGGGCGGAGGGATCGGGTCCCTGCCTGTGCCGTAGATCGTGCAGTCCCTGCAGTGGTCTCCATAAGGTGTGACCGGCCCCTCTTCTGCTATCACCACGGTCGTAACGGACAGGATGAGTGCGACAGCAATGAATATTTTGCCTATAAATGAAATGACCATCTCAGTTTTATGATATGACATAGTCGTGAAGAAATTATGAAGGTACGGCATGCTTAATCCGGTTCCACACCGGTTATCTCCACGATCTTGCGTTTCGAGGTGTGTCCCCTGACGACCCGCACCTGTGACTTCTTTATGCACAGTTCTTCGGCAAGCACCTCGATCAACTGTTCATTTGCAGAACCTTCAACAGGAGGTGCCGTGAGCTTTACTTTTACGATATGACCATCCATGATCCCGGAAATACCCTTTTTTGACGAACGGGGCTCCACCTTGACGTCGAGGGTAATGCCGTTCTTTGTCTTCCTGAAAGGCAATTTTATCAAGGGTATCACGGGTTTTCCGGGAGCCATATCCTGAATGTTGTTCCCTTCCCTTCTGAGCTGTCCACTTCGATGCTTCCCCCCATGACATCGAGCAGTTCTTTCACGATTGCCAGCCCCAGTCCAATGCCATGGGATCTGTCACCCCGATAGAACCTCCTGAAGATAAGCTCCTTCTTGTCTTCAGGGATGCCGATTCCTGAATCCCTGACTTCGATGAAGAACCTTTTTTTCTTCTGTCCGCAATCGATACTGATCTCTCCTTTTTCCGTGTATTTTATGGCATTGGAAAGAATGTTCTGCAGTATGCGTTCGAGCTTTTCCGGGTCAGTTATAACGCGAATGCTCCTTTCCGGCGGTGCCGTCATATGCAGCCCTTTTTCGGCAGCGAGGGGAAGCATGGTCGACGCCATCCGCGCGAGGAATTCGGACAGATCGATCTCCGCATGGTCTTTTTTCGAAAAAAAGCTTGCCTCAGCTTTTGTGATGTCCTCTATACCTTCCACGAGCCGAATGAGCTTCTCGATCTCCAGCCGTATGTTTTCAAGTCCCTGTGCGTGGTCAGCGACGACGCCGTCGATCATAGCTTCGGCATTTGCTTTCATCACGGCCAGTGGTGTCCGCAGTTCATGAGCAATGTTCGAGGTGAGGCGCCGCCGCAGGGCGTCTTCCTTCTGGAGTGCCTCGGCCATGTAGTTAAAACTTTCTGCCAAACGACCGATCTCATCACGTTCTGCCGTGGATACCCTGACCGAAAGGTCACCGTTTGCCATTGCCTCACCCGCTTCTTTCATCTTCTTGAGCGGGCGCGAGAAGAACAGGGTAAAGAAGAGCGCCAACAGGAGCGCCCCTCCGCCGGCGATGACCGAGGAGACTACGAGAAAATATTTTCCCCGCTGCCTGAAGTCGGCCTCTTTCTTGTCTACTCCCGGCCTGCTCAGCTTTCTCGCAAGCAGGGTGCCGATCTCTTTCCCGCCTTCATAGAGCGGATAGGGCTCGAATTCGCCGGTTGCAGAAGAAAGATCTGTAATGGATGTCATGCGCCGCTTCATGGAAGGCGACAGCATACCCATCACCATCGCGGAGTTGATCACTTCTCTTTTATTAATGTCCAGCACCCTGACATCGAAACCGAGCATGATCGCCCAGTGAAGCGCTTCATGCAGCGGCATATTATCCCATTTCCCGTCAGCATAACTGCCCTCGATCGAGGCAAGGACCCAGTACAGTTTGTCCTCCCTGGTGCCGTTGACATAGTCATCGAAATCCCGGCTTATCAGCTGTTCGTCAATGAGGTGTGAGACGATGACAAGGAAGATGACCGCGAGAAAGGCGAGGAAGAGCTTATTCCGCATCCGGTGTCCCGATGAATTTGTAGCCCACGCCGTAGACCGTCTGTATGAACTCAGGGGATTTGGAGTCTCTTTCGATCTTGTGGCGGAGATTTTTCACATGTGCATCGATGGTCCGGTCGTATCCTTCAAAGTCATAGCCCTGAACAATGTTCACGATCTGATTGCGTGAAAGGATCCTTCCGTGGTTCTCGGCAAGCGCGGTCAGTATCTTGAATTCCGTAAGAGT
The DNA here is from genome assembly GCA_012026685.1 of Nitrospirota bacterium. Classification (GTDB taxonomy): domain Bacteria; phylum Nitrospirota; class Thermodesulfovibrionia; order Thermodesulfovibrionales; family UBA6898; genus UBA6898. The sequence goes on along the minus strand of VEOY01000037.1, from coordinate 31,108 downwards.
GAGCTGAAGGGGCATGCCTTCTTTCACCACTTCATGCCGTTCAAGGTCCAGCCTGAGCCTGCCCTTGTTGTAACTCAGGACCTTCTTCTTTATCTTGCCGGCCCTTCTCAGGTGCGCCTTGACCCGGGCCACCAGTTCTCGCGGGCTGAACGGCGTGACCATATAATCATCGGCACCGATGCCGAGACCCTTGATCCTGTCCTCTTCACCGCTCTTTGCCGTGAGCATGATGATCGGCACGTCCGAGCTTTCCCTGAAGATGCTGCAAAGCTCTTCACCTGACATGTCCGGAAGCATGAGGTCGAGCACGATGATGTCAGGCCCTTCCGAGAAGAGTGCGAGGGCGTCCCTGCCGTTTTCGGCTATCCTTACCCTGTATCCTTCTTTTTCGAGGTAGGCCCTGACGATATCCGAGATCTTTTTCTCGTCCTCAATGACCAGAACGGAATCTTTTCTGCCAGTATCCATAATACGCGTCTCCCAGAAATAGTGTCAGGGCGGCAAGTATCACCCCTGCTAATACATCTACCACATAATGGTACCTGAGGTAAACCGTCGAAAATATCAGCGCCGTTACAAAAGGAAGGAACAGGCGGAACAGTTTTTTTTCATATTGCCGGGAAAGAACGAGGACCGTGAGGGCTATACCGGTATGCCCGCTTGGGAACGCATCCCGCTTTATGCCCTCGAGTCTGTTCAGCAGTTCCTGGACCGGTCCCGTCAGAAACAGGCCGCGCAGTTCTTCATGCTGGAGGTGGTTCATGGTGAAGCGGGGACCAAGCGCAGGAAAGAGAAGGTACCCGGCATATGACAGATAGAAACAGAACATGATGAGAAAGAGAGAACGATCAAAGGCATCTTCCCTCCTTCTGATCAGGAGGACCGCGCCCAGCGTGACCGGGAGAAAATAATAGCTCGAATAGGCAAGCTGGAGAAGGTCTGTCAGAAGAGGTGTCATGATATGCTCCATCATGACCGTGGGATGGCCTCCGAACAGCAGACGGTCGAGACTGATGAGCAGGGGGTCAATGTCCTGCGGGTTGATCGCATGCACGAGATGCCCGAGGCTGTCAAAGATGACAAGTATCGATATGGTCGGGAAGATCAGGTGGTAGACCCAATGAAAGGCCCTGTTTTTTTCCCTGAACAGGATGAGGAATGCCTGCGCGAAGAACAGCCCGGAATAGAGCAAAATGAGATGCGCCGTATGATCCACGACATGGCGGTAAGCGACCGTGATGACCGTAAGGATGGCGAGAAAGAAGAAATTCAGGGCATCGGCAGGCCTGAGCTGCAGCAGGACATTCAGCATCACAGTTTCCTGAGGACCCGGATAAGCGCCTTTTCCTTTTTTGAAGGCTGCCGCGGGTTGCCCCGGCCCCGCATCTCATCTTCCCCATTGCCCTCGTCCCCGGATGTGCCCGCCGGGCGCAGGTCGTTCCGTTCAAGACGCTCCATGAATTGAGCGGAAGGCACCGGAACGGCGCCCCGTGACCACGCATGCTCTGCGATCTCACGGTCTGAGGTAATGACAATCCGCTCCTTTCCGTCAGGCTCCATCATCTTTTTGATCACGTCATCGGCGCGGTCCCCGAGCCGTGAATAGACGACACGAATACCCCCGGCTGATGTCTGCTCTTGCTGGTGACCGCCGGTCCGCCAGCCGTCGAATACGACAGTTATATCATGCCCTTTCCGGTTTTTATAGGCGATAAGCTGCTGTATGAGCTCCTCCCGTTTCCTGCGAAGGTCGCGGTGCTGTACGCCGATAAGATTATACCCGTCTATGATGACCTGACTGATGTGTATCCTCCTGTAAAGGTATGGGCTATTATAGCATCAATCAATTTGCCTTCATGGCTGCTCTGTTGGATAACGGTCATCCGACATGTGCGGATTTCGGGATGACAATCTTTGTCAGAACTGGTAAATACATACTTCTTGACAAGAGAAAACCGTTTAATTATGATACAGCGTTTGACAGCATGGTACAAAAAGAGACATTAAAGGACATTATGATACTCAGTGTAAAAGAGGTAGCTGAGCTTCTGAGTGTGTCGGAAAAAACCATCTACCGCATGATCAAGGAAGAAACAATACCCTGCTTCCGTGTCGGCGGTCAGTGGCGGTTTGACCGAAGGGAAATCTCGTCATGGATAGAAGACACCAGAGAGTTCCGTTACGATGCATCCGGCAAGGGCTCTTCTCAGGATGATGAGTCGGTCATTATCACGGCATTGATGGGAAGGGGCGGCATTCATTATGATGTGCCCGGTGACTCGAGGGAAACGGCTATCATGTCGTGTCTCGACCGGATCAAGTCATCCATACCGCAGATCGACATCCGGCGGCTCTTCGCTGCCATCATGGAGAGGGAACGTCTCTGCTCCACGTCTGCAGGCAATGCCATCGCGTTTCCTCATCCCCGACCATTCAAGGAATTCACCGCGTCCCTGTCTTCGGTCGCACTCTGCCGGCTTGCGGGGCCGATACCGTTCAATGCGCCGGACAATGAATATGTGGAGACGCTTTTTTTCATTTTTCCGAAGACTGAAAGAAGATTCCTCAGGATACATGCCAAGCTCTCCAGGCTCTTGCGGGACGAGCAGCTTCTGTCTGCCATAAAGAAGAAGCTCAGGCCGGAGGAGCTTATCACACTGTTCTCATCGAAGGAGCAGGAGATCTTCAAGGCTGGTGCTTCAGAATGATGCTGGATCCCCTGAATCTTGCAGGAAGCGCAATATTCCTGCTCTTTGCAATGGCTTTTCTGGCCATGTTTCTGACCGGACGCCAGCGCCTGCTGAATACTCTGAGCTTTATTGCGGCCGCTGCAGCTTCTCTGGCCGCTACTGCCGCCGGGGTTTGGGTAGTTGGCAGCAATATCGCCATTCAGGCGGTCATGTCCATAGGACTTCCTGACCTGCCGTTCCACCTCAGGCTCGATCCGCTTGCTGGCTTTTTTATGACTGTTGTGGGATTGCTCTCATTTATTGTATCCGTCTATTCTCTGGGCTATGTCAAAGGGATCGCGCGGCAGAGGCCCATAACGCGCCTGGTGATTTTCTATGCCCTGTTCCTCGCCGGGATGTTTATGGTCATACTTGCGGACGATGCGCTCTTCTTTCTCATATCATGGGAGGTTATGGCGGCGGCTTCATATTTTCTCGTCTTTTTTGAGGACGAGCGCGTGGAAAACAGAAGGGCGTCGTTCTTGTATATGGTCGTTGCCCATGTAGGTGCCATCGCCATTCTCCTGTCGTTCGGGGTCATGTCCGGCCTTGCCACGGGGTTTGAAGGGTTTCATGGCTATACGTTCGATGCCATGCGCCAGGCCCAATTCCCTTCTGCGTGGGCGACTGCTGCATTTTTGCTCGCATTCGTCGGTTTTGGCGCAAAGGCCGGCGTAATCCCTCTGCATGTCTGGCTGCCTGAGGCCCACCCTGTCGCCCCCTCGAACGTATCTGCTCTGATGAGCGGCGTGATGCTGAAGACCGCCATATACGGCATTGTGAGGGTGACCTTTGATCTCATCAGGGTCTTTCCCTGGTGGTGGGGAACGGTTGTCCTGGTATTCGGTCTCATTTCGGCGGTCATGGGTGTTCTGTATGCCCTGATGCAGCATGATCTCAAGAGGCTCCTCGCGTATCATTCGGTCGAAAATATCGGGATCATTCTGATCGGCATAGGGCTGGCCATGATATTCCGCTCCTTTAACTTTCCCCTGCTCGCTGCCCTTGCCCTTACTGCGGGGCTCTACCACACCCTGAACCACGCGATTTTCAAAGGGCTCCTTTTTATGGGCGCCGGTTCCGTGCTGCACGCGACCGGCGAAAGGAACATGGAGGAGATGGGAGGCCTCATACGTTACATGCCGTGGACCGCAGCGCTTTTTCTTGTCGGCTGCATTGCGATATCAGGACTTCCTCCCTTTAACGGTTTTGTTTCGGAATGGCTTACCTTCCAGGCATTCCTGCTCTCTCCTTCTCTGCCGAGTCCGTTGATGAAGCTTCTTATCCCGATGGGAGCTGCACTCCTTGCACTTACCGCGGCCCTGGCGGCTGCCTGCTTTGTGAAGGCATTCGGTGTTACGTTCCTGGGACATTGGCGCGGTCACCATACACCGCACATCCATGAAGCAGACTGGTTTATGCGGGTTGGCATGATCATGGCTGCGGCCCTTTGCCTCTGCTTCGGCATACTGCCCACGCTGGTCATAGATTGGATGGACACGGTGTCCGGACAGCTTGTGGGGACCCGGATAGGCGAGTCAGCAGGCGCCTTCGGATGGATGTGGCTGACACCTGTGGCCCGGGAACGCGCATCGTACTCAGGGCCGCTCGTGTTCCTGGTGACGCTGTCCGTTATTGTCATCGCATATCTTCTGCTGCATGTCAGGGCCGGATCCATTAAACGGGTGCCGCTCTGGGACTGTGGATTTGAGAAGGTGACGCCGAGGATGCAGTACACCGCCACTGCTTTTTCCATGCCGATACGGCGGATATTCGGCTTCCTCTTCAGTATCCGGGAGCAGGTGAGACTGAACCCTCAGGCACCGCACAGGGCCTTCCCGAGGAGGATGCATTATTATCTCCGCATCAGGGACCGTTTCTGGAACTGGTTATATAAACCGATTGTCGATATCAGCTTCTGGATATCACGCACGGCGGGCAGGCTGCAGCAGGGCCGCATTCAGGCATATCTGATATATTCCTTTGTCACTATTATTGTCCTGCTGATATTTATGAGATGAACGTTTATCCCTTTATATCAGAGATACTGCAGATCGCGATCGTTCTCGGCATTGCGCCGGCCTTTATCGGATGGGTGAGGATGTTGAAGTGCTGGTCCCAGGGACGGACGTCTGCAGGACTGCTTCAGCCATACCGTGACATCAGCAAACTTTTCGCAAAGGATGTGGTCCTTGCGGAGAACGCATCCTGGATTTTCCGTTTCACCCCATATCTCGTGTTCGGGACGACCGTGCTTGCAGGCGGGATCATCCCGATGTTGTCCATTGACCTGCCTCTGTCTGCCACGGCCGACGTTATCGTGCTTGTTGCGCTCTTTGCCATCGCCCGTTTCTTTACCGCGCTGGCGGGAATGGATATCGGCACGGCTTTCGGCGGCATGGGGTCAAGCAGGGAGATGACCATAGCTTCACTTGCAGAGCCGGCCATGCTCATGGCGATATTCACCATATCCCTGGCAGCCAGGTCTACGTCATTGTCGCAGATCGTGCAGGTGATTTACAGCGGCCAGTCTGTGCTGAGGCCGTCACTTGCCTTTGCGTTCCTTGCTTTTGTGCTGATCAGCCTCGCGGAGACCGGCAGGATTCCTGTTGACAATCCTGCGACGCACCTGGAGCTGACCATGATCCACGAGGCAATGATACTTGAATATTCAGGGAGGCACCTTGCGCTGATAGAGTGGGCAGGCATGATGAAGCTCTTTTTGTTCATGTCGCTCGGAGCCGTACTGTTTTTCCCCTGGGGAATAGATGCGACGGGCAGTGCGGTGGGAGTGGTTCTCGCATTCGTATTCCTGCTGCTCAAGCTTGCGGTGTCAGGGGTGATTCTTGTCCTGATAGAGACCGGCCTCGCAAAGATGAGACTTTTCCGGTTAACCGAATTTTTGGGCTCGGCATTCCTGATGGCTACGCTGGGGATGCTGGCTTATTATATCCTGGACTGATATGAACCTGCATATGGCGTCACAGATAAACAGTTTTCTCGCAGCCCTGGTTCTTCTGACCGCATTCGGCATGCTGGTGCAGAAAAGGATCTATGGCCTCATTCATCTGTTTGCATGGCAGGGCTTCTTCCTGTCGCTGAACACCGCGGTTGTCGGATTTGTGGCGAACAAGCACCATCTGTATATATCGTCCGTGCTGACCCTTTCCCTGAAGGTGGTTGTCCTTCCCTATATCCTCCATGTGCTGATCAATCGCCTCAGGATCCGCAAGGAGGTCGAGACGGTCGTGAATATCCCCATGACCATGATGATCGGCATAGCACTGGTCATATTTTCCTATCACCTCACGGCGCCCATCAGGGAACTGTCCACGCTCATAACGCGTTCAACTCTGGCCGTGGCGCTCGCAACGGTCATGCTCGGTCTTCTCATGATGATAACGCGAAGACATGCCGTTACGCAGATCATCGGCTTTCTGGCGCTGGAGAACGGCCTCTTTTTTGCCGCCACGAGCGCCACCTACGGCATGCCTCTTGTTGTTGAGCTGGGCGTTGCCCTCGACGTGCTCATCGCTGCGTTTATTTTCGGCATATTCTTTTTTCATATCCATACTACGTTTGACAGCCTCGACGTGGAACAGATGGCGAAATTGAAGGAGAGTGACTGAAGGTGACCAGCAGCATGATGCTCCTCATCCTTCTCGGTATGCCGCTCTGCTCAGCGGTGGTCCTCGCCTTTGTGGGTGATCGGAAGTTTGCCCCGGAAATAAACATCCTGGGTTCCGCTGCCACCTTTGCTGCCGGCCTGGGCCTTGCGCTTGAGGTATATATGCAGGGCCCGATGCTTGCCGGCGGGAAATTCTTCTTTGTCGACGCCTTCAATGTGTACCTTTCCGTGCTGACTGCATTCGTGTCGATGACCACGGCCATCTTCAGCCGGAGATACATGCGCAGGGAGCGCGAGCACGGGCGCGTCGGCCACGTTGGCATGAGGTTCTACCATGCCATGTTCCAGCTCTTTATCTTCGCAATGCTCCTCTGCCTGCTGACCAATAATGTGGGGGTGCTCTGGATAGCCATGGAGCTTGCGACGCTCTCAACGGTCCTGCTGGTCTCGCTGTATCGCACTCCGACGGCTATCGAGGCGGCCTGGAAATATTTCATTCTCTGCGGCGTCGGGATCGCACAGGCCCTTTTCGGTACCGTGCTGCTGTATTTTGCCGCGGAAAAAGTGCGCGGCGAGGGAGGCGAGGCCCTTTTGTGGACGAACCTGAGCAGGGTGAGCGGAAGCCTGGAACCTACGGTGCTGTCCCTGGCGTTTGTCTTTCTGATGGTAGGCTATGGTACAAAAGTGGGGCTGGTGCCGCTCCATAACTGGCTGCCGGATGCGCACAGCGAAGGTCCTACTCCTATTTCAGCAGTGCTCTCCGGCCTCCTCCTGAACATTGCGCTGTATGCGCTGGTGAGATGCAAGGTGCTTGTTGACGGATCGACCCGTACACATCATGCCGGCTACATCATGATGGGCTTCGGCCTGCTTTCGATCATTGTTGCGGCCTTTTCGCTTCTCCGCCAGAAGGACATAAAACGTATGTTCTCCTACTCGTCCATAGAGCATATGGGGATTGCTACCTTCGCATTCGGTCTGGGGGGGCCCATCGCCACGTTCGGAGCGCTTCTTCACATGCTGGTGCACAGCCTTGCGAAATCCGCCATATTCTTCACGGTAGGACATGCATCCCAGATGCACTGGTCACAGGATATGTCGCGGATCAGGGGCTTGTTCAAGGGCAACCCCCTTGTCGGCTGGGGCCTCATGTTCGGTGTCATGGCCATTGTGGGTATGCCGCCTTTCGGTATCTTTACGAGCGAGTTCCTGATACTTACCGCCACCATGAAGGATGCTCCATATCTTACGCCGTTCCTTCTCCTGGGTCTCGGAGTGGCCTTCGCCGCGCTTTTCCGCAAGGTGCAGCCCATGGTGGCAGGCGATGTGCCCTCATACCAGAAGCCGATGAAGGTGGCGCATCTGCCGGTGCTTCTGCATCTCATTCTGGTCCTGATGCTCGGCCTTTACATGCCCGACTTCCTGAATGTCTGGTTCCATACTGCCGTGGAGCTGCTGAAATGAGCATGCTGGGCGGTTTCGTAAAAAGTCCATATGCTGTGTTACGCTGCATGCTTCGTCATTGCGACGTACTGCCAAGTACGCCTCATTCCTCGGCACTTGCGCGCCTTGCCTCCGGAGCTTTTTACAAAACCGTTGTTTTCAATAGCGGGCCATTATTTTTTACGAGGGTGTCATGCTGAAAGAGGCGATAATTGCGGCATTCGGCGGGCATGTCCGGTTTGACGGCAGCCAGCGTCCCGCTTCGGTCTCTGCCTGTGTTGTACCGAGAGACCGGTTCGGTGAGGCTGCAAAGGTGATGAAAAAGGCCTATGCGCTCCTCGCCGCAGAATGGGCTTCGGATGAGACCTCGCTGGGCAGGGGGTACGGGGTATTTGCCTGTTACCGGTGGGGGAGCGAATATCTGATCGTAAAGACCGAGGTGCCGTCCGGCGATCCCTGGTTCCCCAGTCTTTGCCGGAGTTTTGTCCCGGCATTCCGCTTTGAACGTCAGATCATGAGCCTGATGGGGATAGCGGCTGCAGGGAACCCGGATGTGCGTCCGTGGATAAAATTTGAGGACTGGCCCGCGGAAGCGTGGCCGCTCAGGAAATCATTTGATGCAGCACAACGGATGCCGAGGGTCACAGGCGAATATATCTGGACACGCGCTGAAGGCGAGGGGGTGTACGAAATACCGGTCGGCCCGGTTCATGCCGGGATCATCGAGCCGGGTCATTTCCGCTTTCAGGCGGTCGGCGAGGACGTGATCAACCTCGAGGAACGATTGGGCTATGTGCACAAAGGCATAGAGAAGAAATTTGAATCACTTGTCTGGCAGGATGGCGCAAAGCTTGCGGGTAGGGTCTCCGGGGACACCACGGTTGCCCATTCTCTTGCCTACTGTATGGCCATGGAATCCATGACAGGGTGCCAGGTGCCCGAACGGGCCCACTGGCTCAGGGCCCTGTTCCTTGAACGCGAACGCATAGCGAACCACCTCGGCGATATAGGCGCTATCTGCAACGACGCCGCATTCGCCTTCATGCTGTACCAGCTTTCGCGGCTCAAGGAGATGCTCCTCCGCACGAACCTCAGGCTTTTTGGCCACCGGTTTATGATGGACAGGGTCGTTCCCGGCGGTGTGACCGTCGATATCGAGCCTGCCGGCAAGCGGGAGATCCTCGCAGAGATGGATATGCTTGCTGCGGATTTCGAAAAACTGGTCACGATATACGATGAAAACCCTTCCCTTGAGGACAGAGTGAGGGATACGGGCATACTGAAGCCTGCCAGGGCCCGAGAGCTTTGTGCTGTCGGGATCGTGGCCCGGGCAAGCGGCCTGAATCTTGACTGCCGCATCTTCAATCCGTTCCCTCCCTACGACCGGCATGAATGGATGGAACTCGATGTGCCCGTCCTCATTTCGGGGGATGTGCACGCACGGGCATGGGTGAGGATACAGGAAGTGCGGGAGTCGATCAGGATCGTCCGCAAGATGATCGAAGAGATGCCGGACACCGGGACCCACGTGCCTGCCGGTCAGCCTGCTCCTGACAGTTCGGGATTTTCTGCTGTTGAGGGATGGCGGGGGGAAATCATCTACTGGCTTCAGTCCGGACCGGCAGGCGAGATCAACCGCTGCATGGTACGGGACCCGTCCAGCATCAACTGGCTTGGACTTGAACTGGCCGTGCTCGGCAATATCGTGCCGGATTTTCCGCTCTGCAATAAGAGCTTTAACCAGTCCTATTCGGGACACGATCTATGATACGGATACTCAGACAGATCTTCAGGACAGGCATTGTAACCGAGCAGCTGCCTCCGGCGCTCGAAGAGGAGATCAGGGAGGTCGGGGCCAAACTTGAAGAGGCCATACGGCAGCGGTTCCGAAGAAGCCTTACGATAAGGCAGGTGGATGCCGGTTCATGCAATGGCTGTGAGCTCGAGATCCATGCCATGAACAACCCGATATACAATTGCGAACGGTTCGGCATGCACTTCACTGCGTCACCGCGTTTCGCCGATATGCTGCTCGTCACCGGACCGGTTGCCTGGAATATGGAGATCGCGCTCCGCAGGACCTATGATGCTACGCCCTCTCCGAAGCTGGTGGTTGCTGTCGGTGATTGTGGATGCAACGGCGGCATATTCGGTGAGAGCTATGCCTCTCTGGGCGGCATCGACAGGATCATCCCCGTGGATGCTTATGTCCCCGGATGCCCACCTTCTCCGACAGACCTGCTGAACGGAATTCTCAAGGCAGTCAGGTAATAATCTTGCGCGGCCGTTGCAAGGCCCGCATCATCGGTAAAGACCGGGAATCTTCATGGAGACGAATGTCCTTTTGGTGCCTCATGACGCATAGCAGACAGGAGTGCACGTACGGATCCGAACATCAGGGGGACTGCGTGTTGCGTCGTCGACCTTGCTCCGGCAGAAGACTTAGTTGGCGCCCGGCTGTGACCTGCTACGAAGCGCCGGTGATGAACGAACTGAGATCGTGGACCTCTTTTGACGACAACTGGCGGAACATTACACCATAAAATATGGAACTGCCGGTCGGCGTTGACGTCCTCCGTGCTACCTCTGCCCTGAGCGAGAACCTGCTTCGGTTGCGCGGGTTCACAAAGCTTACGAGCAGCTTTTCTCCGACCTGAAATTCCGTAACGCACTCGAATGCCATACCGCTTTCACTGAAATCGATCGAGATGCCCGAATACCGGACCTTGCTCGTGTCCTGCTGTATGGTCACGAGGATCCGGAACACGCGTCGGGGCGACCGATTGAGAAACTTTGAGACCAGGGTCTGAAATTGCAGCCTCTGCACCGGGATGGACACTATCGCCTGAACATCCAGCGGCTTGCACTGGGCTTCCGTGACCGATGATTCATAGGGCAGGATAAGCATTTTGGGTATGCGGGCAAATGCGGGATTGTTCTTCAGTATGCTCACGTCTTCCCTGATATCCTGAAAATTATTGACACCGAACAGGATGATCAGGGCGGGAAGCCCGTCGCACAGGACAGCTTCATCAGGAGTTGGGAATGACGTGTAGGACAAACTGCCCTCTTTGAGATAATTTTCCACGGTGTGGAACACATCAGGCGACCGCTCTATGATGAATATATTTTTCATAAGGATTGGCAAAAGATATTTTAGCACGTCATGAGCTTCTTTTTCTTATTGCCCCGCGTTCAGCGGTGTCCGGGGCCGCTTGACCTGCCAATCGGGTTTAAGGTATGTTTCCCAATGGACCTTTCATCGCATATCGCAACCGCTGCCGGCATTTTTTTTCTTACCTTTCTGCTCAATCTTTTTTTCGGATATTTCAGGGCGAAGGCCAGGAAATATTCACTGAAATGGTTTTTCTGTATTCATCTCCCGATCCCGGCCATTTTCGCTGCGCGGATCCATTCCGGACTTGACTATCGGTATATCCCCTTTTTTGTTCTCGCTGCTGTTCTGGGCCAGATCTTCGGCGGCAAGCTGGAAATCTGATCCGTGCGTTCTGCCATACTGAAAAAACCGGGCTGCATTGAGGTCTGCGGCGTTGAGCGTCCTTTCCCTGGTGAGGGCGAACTGCTGGTAAAGGTAAAGACCGCTCTTACCTGCGGTACCGACCTCAAGGCATATCTGCGCGGCCATCCGCTCATTCCGATGCCGGGGCCGTTTGGTCATGAATATTCCGGTATTGTTGCGGAAAGGGGAAAAGGCGTGAAACGTTTCAGGATCGGAGATCCTGTCATGGGCGTTCACAGCGCCCCCTGCCTCACCTGTGAATTCTGCCGGCGGAAACTGTACCATCTCTGCGAGGATATCATGGCGACCAAGGTCCTGGGTGCATTCGCCGAGTATATTCTCATACCGCGGCGCATTGTCGAGCAGAACATCTTCACGAAACCCGATAATATAAGTTTTGACGAGGCGGCATTTCTGGAGCCCCTTGCCTGTGTCGTGCACGGCATGGAACCGCTCGGCATCACCGGGCGGGATACCGTGCTGATCATCGGATCGGGTCCTATCGGGCTGCTTCATCTTCTCCTTGCGCGGTCCCGGGGTGCACGGGTGCTTATGACAGGCCTTGAAGAGAAACGTCTCAGGACCGCAAAGGCACTGGGCGCCGCGGCGGTATTCCATCCGTCGAAAACAGCGGGTGCCGTCAGCGCAGCGACTGACGGCATGGGAGTGGACTATGTCTTTGAGTGCACCGGGCAGGCTGACGTATGGGAATCCGCTGTTGATCATGTGCGGAGAGGAGGGACGGTGGTCCTTTTTGGCGGATGCCGAAAGGGCGCGACCGTGACCTATGATGCCGGGAGGCTCCATTATGATGAGATCACGCTGAAAGGAACATTCCATTTCACCCCTCGTGATGTCAGGGCGGCCTACCTTCTTCTGAAAAACGGCACGATCAGGGTCAAGCGCCTGATATCGGGCAGATGCGGACTGGACGGGATACAGGACGTATTTATCAGACTCTCCTGCGGAGAAGGCATCAAGTATGCGGTACGGCCGTAGACGATGACATGAAGACTGCCCGCCTGTATTCTTTTGACGACATACGCATTGAGGACATTCCAGTGCCTGAGCCCGGACCTCGCGACGCACTTGTCAGGACCCGCGCCTGCGGCATATGTTCCGGCGATGTCATGCCGTGGTACATTGAAAAGAAGGCGCCGGTCGTGGTCGGCCATGAGCCGGCCGGTGTCATAGTTGCCGTGGGCGAAGATGTGACCTCATACAAGAAGGGTGACAGGGTCTTTGTTCATCATCATGCCCCGTGCACTGACTGCAGGTACTGCAGACGCGGAGATTATGTCCAGTGTGAAACCTGGAGGTCCTCGCGCATCATTCCGGGGGGAGTTGCAGAGTATATCCTTGTGCCTTCCGTGAATCTCGAGCACGATACCATTGTCATTCCCGATACCATGAGCTTTGAGGACGCAACACTCATCGAACCGGTTGCATGCGTGGTGAAGGGGTTAAGAAGGACAAGGGTGAAGAGCGGTGACACTGTCCTGATGATCGGGCTCGGGGTCATGGGGATGATCCACGTCCTTCTGCTGAAGAGATACGGTGCGGGAAGGGTCATTGCCGCCGACAGGAACCCGTACCGGCTGGACAAGGCGCTTGGGTTCGGCGCGGACGGGGTGATCGATGTGACGACCACAGGGCTCAGACAGGGTCTGCAGGACCTCACGGGCGGTGAAATGGCAGAACTCGTGGTTGTGGGGCCGAACAGTGCAGAGGCAATGATGCAGGGTATGGAATGCGTTCGGCCCGGAGGTCAGGTGCTTTTTTTTACGCCGGCGAAACCCGGCGAACAACTGACCGTTGACCCGAATTACCTGTATTTCCGGGATATCGATATCATCACGAGCTATTCCTGCGGGCCGGACGATACAGCGGATGCCTGCGATCTGGTCGCGCAGAAGGTCGTATCTGCAGACAAGCTGGTGACGCATCGGTTTCCCATCGAAAGGACTGACGAGGCGTTCAAACTCACAGCCCGGGCAGGCGAATCGCTGAAGTCACTGATAGTGTTTCAGTGAAATTATGCGGATGGCGCAGAAAGGTGATGATCAGAGATGAAAAAAAAGGCCGGTGCTGAACAGTCATTTTGTGAACTGCCTGCGGCAACCCGAAAAACGGAAAAGCCCAATATCTGCGCTTTTTATAAACACCGCCGGGATTACAGATGGAAGGGGGTCAGGGACGAGCCGTATAAGCCTGAAGGCTCTGGCTGGACGAAAATCATCAGGCGGGTGCTTGTCGGTTCCCATGGCGAAACAGCGAAGTTCCACGTACGGTATTTTGAAATCTCCCCGGGGGGCAACAGCAGCCTGGAGAAACACCGGCATGAACACGTGGTGATCTGCATCAGGGGGAGAGGGGTGGTGCTCACCGGCAAAAAAAAGAGGCCCATGACGTATCTCGATACGCTGTATATCTCCCCTGATGTTCCGCATCAGCTCATGAATCCCTTTAAGGAACCCTTCGGGTTCCTCTGTATCGTCAACGCACGGCGTGCCCGGCCGCAGCTCCTGAAGAGATAAGCCGGCGAATCCCGGGCAGCGGGTCCATGCAGAGGAAACAGCGTTCCCTTGTTTTGTTCTCCGTAAAAATTTTATTATAGAAAACTATAGGTTTAGGGGAGTCTTACATGACGGAAGAAAAGAAGAAGTCTCTCTTCGACAGGATCTGGGACGTATTTGCGTCGGTCAAGCTGGCAATCATCATATTCGCGCTTATCGCGATGACATCAGTCGTCGGCACGGTCATTGAGCAGCAGGCAGAGCCGGAAAAGAACATCCAGGTGCTCGTCAAGATGTTCGGGGTCAGCCATGATACTGCGCACAGTATACTGGGAGTGCTTGACAGCCTGGGATTCACCAATATGTATCATTCATGGTGGTTCCTTGCTTTTTTGCTCCTGTTTGCGGCCAACCTGATCATCTGCTCCCTTGAACGGCTTCCGAGGATATGGAAACTGGTTCAGGAAAAGATACGGCCTGTGCCTGCCCCGTATCTTGAGAAAATGTCCATAAAGCACGCTTTTGCCATACCAGGGAAGGCCTCGGGCCTTAAGGACACGGTTGCCGCTGCATTGAGGTCAGGCGGGTTCAAACCTGCCGAGGCTGCGGAAGCTGCTGCGGTCCAGCTTTACGCGGAAAAGGGCAACTATTCGCGGCTGGGCGTGTACATTACCCATCTGAGCATACTGATAATCCTTGCCGGCGCGATCATCGGTATTTTTTTCGGCTTCAATGCCTTTCTGAACCTTCCTGAGGGAGAGACGACATCCGTGGCGTATAAAGACCGCGGGATCGAGGTGCCGCTTGGTTTTGAGATGCGTTGCGACAACTTCGAAGTGGAGTTCTATCCGAATTCGGAGATGCCCAAGGCATACAAGAGCTGGCTTACGGTCCTGAAAAACGGACAGGAGGTCATGAAAAAGGCGATCGTGGTGAATGACCCGCTGACCTATCAGGGCATTACCTTTTATCAGTCGAGCTACGGCATGGTGCCGAACAGCGCCGGACGGGGCGTCCTGATCCTGAGAGCCGTTTCAAAAGAGGGAAAGTCAGAGCAGCTGAACCTGAAGTTCGGTACCACCTTTACTATTCCCGGGACAACGGTCACGGGGACGATACGCGACTTCAGCCCGGCACTTTCCTTTGACCAGGGAGGTAACCCGTTTACCTATTCGGATCAGATGACGAACCCTGCGATCTATGTCGAATTTGCCGATAAGGGGACCCGGAGTTTTTCCGGATGGATCCTGAAGCGTTTCCCCCGGACGTGGGACCTTCCTGACGGAAACAGGGTCGAGTTCCTCGATTACTGGGGTGTGCAGTATACAGGGATGCAGGTGCGGAAAGACCCGGGGGTAGTTATCGTCTATCTTGGGTGTATTATCATGGCGGTGGGACTTTATATGACCTTCTTTATGAGCCACCGGAGGGTCTGGGTTTCCCTGACAGAAGAGAAGGGGAGCGTAAAGGTCCTTATCGGCGCCTCTGCCAACAGGAACAGGGCGTCCCTGGAACGAAAGATCGAGAAGATGGTCAGCGTGATCAGCGCCGGCCATAAAGGGGGTAAGTAAGATGAACAGTTCTGTCTTTTTCGGGCTGGCAACCATTGCATATATTTTCGCCATGATTCTCTATATCAGCTATCTTGCGTTCAGAAAAAGCACGGTGGGTATTGTGGCAACGACCCTTACCATTGCGGGCTTTGTATCTCAAACGTTTGCGATCCTGCTGAGGTGGGCAGAGTTCAAGGAAATCGGCGGGATGGGGTGGCTCAGGGCCGTACCCCTCACGAACCTGTATGAGTCGCTTATCTTCTTTGTCTGGTGTCTTATACTTGCCTATCTCATCATCGAGTTCAAATACCGGAACCGCAGCTTTGGTGCGTTCATCACGCCGGTAGCTGCTCTTGCGCTTGCCTTTATCGATATTTCGGGCATGTCGAAGAACATCCAGCCCCTGGTTCCTGCACTGCAGAGCAACTGGCTCCTTGCGCATGTGATGATGAGCTTCATATCGTACGCGCTCTTTGCCGTTTCATTCAGTACGGGCCTGATGTATCTCATCGTCCGGTCCGAAGAACGGACGGAGGGCTCCTATATCTTCTGGACCGTCACGCTCGGCATTTTTGTGGTTGTTCTTGCTGCTATGGGCCTTGATTACCTGACGTTTAAGATGGCGGTGAAGAGCCAGGAGGAGTTCATCAAGGGATATCTCTTCAGGGCCACGTTCAGGAATGAATCGGCCGCGATATCGCTGGTAAGCGTTGCGGTATCGGCTGCATTCATCTTCCTGGTCTGGCGTTACGGGGGAATACTGAAAAAGATCATCTCCAGTTTCAATATATCAGCAGACACGCTCGATGACCTCACCTATAAGAGCATCGCGATCGGGTTCCCGATCTTTACGCTCGGAGGCCTGATCTTCGGTGCTATATGGGCTGATCAGGCCTGGGGCAAGTACTGGACCTGGGACCCCAAGGAGACCTGGTCGCTCATCACCTGGTTCTTTTATGCGTTCTATCTCCACAGCCGTCTCATGAGGGGATGGAAGGGCAGGAAGGTCGCTGCCGTAGCAGTTCTCGGATTTGTCGCTGTCATCTTTACCTATCTTGGGGTGAACCTGCTGCTCTCCGGTCTTCATAGCTACGGTTCGCAGTAAGCCCATCGGTATGTCCCGGACGCCCGCATTTCTCCGGCAGACCGGGGCATATCCGGAGAAAGTGAACGTCCCATGAGTCTTTACAGAAAGCATATCATTTCAGGAATTGCCCTGTTGTCGGCTGTCATCGGGTTTTTCTCGTGGCAGAACTATGAGATAAATAAAAAGATGGTCGACAATGCAAAGATGCAGCGTGTCGAACTCCTTGCAGAGATCGTTTCGAACGGGCTGAAAACGATCATGCTCGAAGGAAAGCCAAAAGAGGACTTCCAGAGGTTCATCGAGGGTCTTGCTGCTGAGGATATCGAAGCGGTCCGGATCTTTTCCGAGAGCGGTACGATCCTGAGCTCGACCGTTCCGGGCGAAATCGGCCATAAGATAGGCCCGAAGCATCTGCAGGAATATGAGGAGAACAAGGGACGTTCGGTCTTTATCCACGAATCTGCCGGCAGAAATGTCTATTCCAGCATCATCGTCATGAGCAATGACTGGCCTTGTCAGCAGTGTCATGGCGCTGAGGATCAGGTCAGGGCCTTGATAGATCTGGAAGTGTCCCATCGCAAGGTTGATACATCGGCCAAATCCGCCACCGGCTGGTTCGTTCTTTCCGCTGTCCTGATGACCGTGATACTTTCAGCGTCTCTCTATTTCCTGAGCCGTTCCCAGATCCAAAAGCCCCTGATGCATCTCCTGGCAGAAATCCGGGAGATGGCAGGAGGCAATCTCAAGGTCCGCGCTTCGGTCCCCGATACCGGCGAGATCGGTGCCATCGCGACGTCGGTGAACCGGCTCGCGGATGAGCTCTGGAATGCGCGGGAAGAGCTGATCGTTCATGAGAGCAGGGAACTGGGACAGATGGAGAAGATGGCCTCTATCGGCGAGGTCGCCGCTACCGTGGCCCATGAGATAAAGAACCCGCTGGCAGGGATCAGCGGGGCGCTCCAGGTCATGACGGAGGATATCCCGGATGAGAGCCCGCGCAAGGAGATCTGCAATGAGATCCTTGCTGAAATCGAGCGTCTCGATCGGGCGGTAAAGGATCTGGTCGCGTATGCGCGTCCGCAGGAGATCAACCCGGTGCTGACGAACCTGTGTGAGATCATAGAGGACGCGGTTGCATCCATCGGCCGGCACGCCGGGAGTATGGGCATCGGCATATCGTTTCTCGCCGCTGAACTTCCCCTGGTCATGATCGACCCCGAGCAGATGGTGAACGTGGTCAAGGATATCCTTCTCTTCCAGTTCAGCCTGATGCCGGATGGAGGGGTGATCAATATATCCGCAACGCTAAAGGAAGAACGCGGGGAGGTGGAGATCCTTTGCTGTGATACCGGAGGCGCGCTGACCGACGACAGGATACGGAGCATCTTCAAGCCGTCCTTCTCGACAAAGCATACGGTTACCGGCCTGAGTCTTGCAATTGTCAGGAACATCCTGGAAAGTCATGGTGGCAGGATCAGGGTCTCCAGCGAATTTGGTATTGGCAACTCATTTCGTATTATAATCCCCTTGAAAAGGTAACCATGGAAAGCCCCAAGATCCTTGTCATAGATGACGAAAAACTTCTCCGCTGGTCCCTGGAACAGAACCTGAGCAAGGAAGGGTACAGCGTTATCAGTGCGGAGAAGGGACTCGAAGGGCTTGACCTGTTTTCTGCCGAGCAGCCGGACATTGTCCTGCTCGACATCCACCTCCCTGACATTTCCGGCCTGAACGTGCTCGAAAGCATCAAGAAAGAGAACAGGAACGCTCTTGTGATCATGATAACCGCGTTCGGCGACGTCCAGACAGCGGTCAAGACGATCAAGACCGGGGCCTACGATTTTGTTGAAAAGCCGTTCAACATGGATAAGCTCAAGATCCTGATCAGTAAGGCCCTTGAGACCGTTACGCTGAGGACGGAGGTATCACAGTTCAGGGACAAGATATCCCGTCAGTACAATTTCTCCAGTATTATCGGTACGTCAGGACAGTTGGTCAAGATCGTTGACCTTGTGAGAAAGGTCGCTAAAAGTGATGCTACCACCATTCTTCTTCAGGGTGAGAGCGGCACGGGAAAGGACCTTGTTGCCAAGGTTATCCACTATGAGAGCAGCAGGGCCGGCAGACCGTTCATGGACATCAATTGTACGGCGCTTCCCGAAACGCTCATCGAAAGCGAACTTTTTGGGTTTGAAAAAGGAGCCTTTACCGACGCCAAGCAGATGAAGAAAGGTCTCTTTGAACTTTCCGACGGGGGCACCATATTCCTTGACGAAATCGGCGACATGAAGCTCAGCACCCAGGCCAAGCTTCTCAAGGTGATCGAGAATAAGACATTCAAGAGGATCGGGGGGACACGGGACATCACGGTCGACCTCAGGATCATAGCATCAACGAACAAGAACCTTCTTGAGGAGGTAAGGAAAGAGAACTTCAGGGAGGATCTCTATTACCGTCTCAAGGTCATTCCTATCCTGCTGCCGCCCCTTCGTGACCGGCCGGACGATACCCTGCTGCTCGCGGATTTTTTTATCGGGGAATTCAACAGGGACTTCAAGAAGCATGTCAAAGGGCTTTCAAAGGAAACAGAAACTGCTTTCCATCAGTATGCGTGGCCGGGAAATGTCAGAGAGCTGAAAAACGTGATCGAACGGGCCATGATCCTGGAGAACGAGGAACACATTCTTCCCGAGCACCTGCCGGCAGAAATGACCACGAGGGATGCGGCCTCTCCGGCTGCGAGGTCATCATCGGTTACGGTACCGCCGGAGGGACTGGACATTGAGGAGGTCGAGAAGGATCTGATCAAGCAGGCACTCGAGCAGACCAAATGGAACCAGACACGGGCAGCACGTCTGCTGAACCTCACGCGGGACGCGCTCAGGTACCGCATGCAGAAATTCGGTTTTCTCCCGGAAAAATCCTGACATGGCATCTTTTCTTTATTTAATCCACGGGATGTATTAATATATCGGCATGAAAGTCCTTGTCGTAGATGACGAGCAGCTGGTACGGTGGTTTCTCGACCGGGCTCTTAGAAAAAGCGGGTACGAAGTTGTCACGGTCTCCAATATTGCCGAGGCAGCGGAGACACTGAAGACAGATGCGATCGAATTGCTGTTCCTCGACCTGCGTATGCCCGAAGGAAGCGGCGTCGAACTTATCCGGCAGCTGGATCAGTCTGCATCGCGGCCGAAGATCATTGTCTGCTCGGCTTTCATTACCCCGGAACTTGAAGATGAGTTCAAGGCAAAGGGCATCTGCATGCTCAAGAAACCCTTCAAGCTTGAGGAACTGAACGATACCCTGAAAAAGTGCATGGAGCAGTGAGCCACTCTGGTTCCCCTCCCTTGAAGCTCTGTCTCCTGATCTCCCATTTTCGTACGGTTCTCCGCGCCTCTGCATGAATGTCCTTGTAACCGGGGCAAGCGGCTTTGTCGGCAGTTTTCTGACAGAAGCACTCCTGCGAAAAGGCCATGCTGTGACATGTCTTGTCCGAAGGACCTCGAATCGCAGATGGATAGAACACCTTGACCTGGACATTCTGTGTGCCGACCTTGCGGATCGAGACGCGTACGCGGGAAAGCTCGGGCATTTTGACTATATCTACCATGTTGCGGGCCTTACCAAAGCGGATTCTGAAAAAGAGTTCTTCCACGCCAATGCTGAGTGCACCCGGATCCTTGCCTCGGCAGCCGCGCAAGAAAATCAAGGGTTGAAACGGTTCGTTCTGGTGAGCAGTCTTGCTGCTGCGGGACCGAGCCGTGACGGCGTACCATTGACAGAAGCAATGACCCCGCAGCCGGTTTCTGCCTATGGCAGGAGCAAGCTCGAAGCGGAGCGGGCCGCTCTGTCGAACGCAGGCAGTATGCCGGTTACCGTGGTCCGGCCTCCGGCGGTATATGGACCCCGGGACAGGGATTTCTTCCTCGTGTTTAAAGCGGTGCAGAGCGGGATATTCCCCTATTGGGGAAAATGCTCATATTCGCTGATCTATATAGAGGATCTCGTCAGAGGTCTCATTCTGTCTGCGGAAAACAGTGAAGCCGCAGGTAAAACCTATTTCCTCGCAGACAGCAGGATATATTCCAATGATGATATCCTGCATGCGCTTACCGCTGCCGTGGGCCGAAATGCCATGCGTCTGCGACTGCCGAGGTCGGTACTGCCTCCTCTTGCTTCGTTTATTCAAAAATTTAAGAAAAAAGGTATAATTAACGCTGACAAGATGCAGGAAATCCGCTATCCGAACTGGACATGCGATCCCGGAATGGCCGGGAGGGGACTCGGCTTTTATGCCGAAATGACACTGGAGAAAGGTTTTTCCATAACGACCGACTGGTACAGGAAAGAGAAATGGCTATAAAAAAGAAGAGTGATGTATTTGACAAGTGTTTCAGGTTCACCAGGGCAAAGGAACTGATGTCTGCCCATCTGTATCCGTATTTCCGGGTGATCGAGAGCGCTCAGGACCCCGAGGTGATCATTGACGGGAAAAAGATGATCATGATCGGGTCGAACAATTACCTTGGTCTTACCAGTCACCCGAAGGTCAAGGACGCCGTGATCGAGACCGTGAAGAAATACGGTTCCGGCTGTGCCGGTTCACGGTTTCTGAACGGCACGCTTGATATACACGTCCAGCTGGAGGAGAAACTTGCCGGTTTCATTCGAAAGGAAGCTGCCCTGGTTTTCTCAACCGGCTTCCAGGTCAACCTCGGCGTGATCTCGGCACTGATCGGCAAGGATGACGTGGTGATCATAGATAAAATGGACCATGCAAGCATTATCGACGGCTGCAGGCTTACCTATGGCGATGTGATGAAATTCCGTCACAATGACATGAAAGACCTTGAGAGGGTACTCCGAAACCATGACGGAAGAGGGAAGCTCATTATTGTTGACGGTGTCTTCAGCATGGAGGGAGATATCGCGAATCTGCCCGGGATCGTGAAGCTCGCAAAGCAGTACGGCGCACGGGTCATGGTGGACGATGCCCACGGTATTGGCGTTCTGGGCAAGACCGGAAGGGGGACAGCAGAGCATTTCGGTCTTGAGAGCGAGGTCGACCTGATCATGGGCACGTACAGTAAATCGCTTGCATCAATCGGCGGTTTTATCGCCGGTTCAGAACAGGTCATCCATTACATCAAACATTTTGCCCGGGCGCTGATATTCAGCGCAAGCCCGCCGCCTGCATCGGTCGCTGCCGTGAGCGCGGCGCTCGATATCATTGAGAACGAACCGGAACGGATCGCGCAGCTCTGGAAGAACACCCATAAGATGTTGAAGGGTTTCCGCGACCTTGGCTTCGAGACCGGTCAGAGCGAAACCCCTATCATCCCGGTGATCGTGGGTGAGAACGAAACTGCATTCAAAATGGCAATGATGCTCCAGGAAGAGGGGGTATTCGTGAATGTTGCGATCAGTCCTGCGGTACCTGAGGGGCATGCCCTCATCCGCACCAGCTATATGGCGACGCACACCGATGAGCAGCTCGACAGGGTCCTGTCCGCATTTCAGAAGGTGGGCAGGCAACTCGGTCTGATCAGCTGATCCCTTGAAGGTCTTTGAAGCCACAACCGCAAGGGACAGAGACCGCTTCATAGACCTGCCGTTTTCTCTCTATAAGAAATATCCTCACTATGTTCCCCAGCTCAGGAAAGAGCTGAGGGATCAATTCTCTCAAAAGAACCCTTTTTTCATGCATGCAGATGTCAGATATTTTCTCGCGGAGAAAGAGGGAAGACTTGCCGGCAGAGTTGCTTCGGTCTTCAATCGGCGGCACCGTGAATTTCAGCATGAGGACGCGGGTTTTTTCGGCTTCTTTGAGTCGGAGAATGACCGGGAGGTGGCCGGGGCGCTGCTCAATGCGGCTTCCGGCGACCTGAAAGCCAAAGGGATGACGGTCATGAGAGGGCCGATGAATTTTTCGACGAACGAGGAATGCGGCTTCCTGCTTGAAGGATTTGACAGTTCTCCCATGCTTATGATGCCGTACACGCCGCCGTACTACAACGATCTCATGGAGCAGCAGGGACTTCAAAAAGCGAAGGACCTCTATGCCTATATCTATGAGACAAAGGAGACGCTTCCTGAAAAGGTCTTGCGTGTCGCAGCGATCGCGGAAAAAAGAGGGATCACGGTCAGGCCTGTTGACAAAAAGAGGTTCAGTGACGAGATGCTCGTTTTCAGAGAGGTCTATAACGATGCCTGGGAAAAAAACTGGGGCTTCATCCCTCTGACTGACGAAGAGATCTTTTACCTCGGCGAACGGTTGAAGCAGATCGCCGTGCCTGAACTGACCCTGATCGCAGAGGATAAAGGACGCCCCGTAGGCTTTCTGGGGATGGTACCGGACTTCAATGTCGTGCTGAAGAAAATGAACGGAAAGATGAACCCTTTCAGTGTCTTGAAGGCCCTGTACTATTCGAGAAAGATCAGGGACCTCAGGATACTGCTCCTCGGTATTAAGAAGCAGTACCGCAACAAGGGAGTAGATGCGCTTCTCTTCAGGGAAGGATTTAAAGGGGTCAGGAGCGGGGGATACCGACGGGTAGAGTTTTCCTGGATCCTGGAGGACAATATCCCGATGCAGCTGATCATTGACATGGTCGGCGGAAGATTGTACAAGAAGTACCGTATCTATGAAAAAAACCTCTGACTGCCTGCTCACGGACAGCGAGTTCGTGACTCAACCCTGTCTCTTCTGCAGAACAAGCACGGCATTCACTCCGCCAAAGCCGAATGAGTTGATAAGCGCGGTTCGAATATCGGCCCGGGTGGCTTTCCTGACAACGCGCAGGGGGATGTTCTCATCCTGCGCCGACAGGTTGATCGTCGGAAATATCAGACCCTGATCAATGGCCATGGCTGCCGATGCTGTTTCAAATGCTCCTGATGCGGCAAGCATATGGCCGGTCATGGATTTCATGGCCGAAACCGGAATGAAGGGGGTGTGATCCCCGAATACCTGTTGGATAGCCTGGGCTTCAGCACTGTCCCCGCGGGGTGTCGATGTGCCATGGGCGCTGATGAAATCTATTTCCTGCGGTTTCTTTTTCGCGAGGGCGAGAGCAGAACGCATGGCGCGGGCCTCGCCGGCGGGTTGCGGCCGGGTCTGGTGAAACGCGTCAGCAGTGCTGCCGTATCCGGATATCTCCGCATAGATGCGTGCGCCGCGTTTTATCGCGGTCTCGTATCGTTCGACCACGACGACACAGGCTCCCTCGGAAAGCACAAAGCCATCGCGGTCTTTGTCAAAGGGCCTGCTCGCCGTTTGGTCAGGGCGCCGGGAAAGCGCACCGGTGACGCCATATCCCTGGATACATATCCTGCATATGGGGGCATCAGCTCCCCCGGCGAAGACCGGCCCTTCATACCCTGACCTGATAAGCCGGAAAGCTTCGCCGATGGCGTTCGTGCCTGAAGCGCACGCGTTCGATATGCCGAGGCAGTGCCCCTCTATGCCGAGTTTCTGAGCAGTATACGACGCAGCCATGCTCACTGTCGTGGCAGGCATCAGATAGGGGGATATGCGCGACTTCGGCATCCTGGCGGATTTCAGCAGCGCGTGTTCGATCATGGCGATGCCCCCCCTGCTTGATCCGATGATCACCCCGCCCGAGCTCAGATAATCATCCGGCCCGCATTTTTGTTCGCCTTTGGCCCGCAGCCATTCGTCTTTCGCCTGTCGTGTCAGTCCCGCATCCCCGGCAGCCATGATCGCTGCGGAAACGGCATATTGCGCAAAAAGATCGAGCCTTCGTACCTCCCTGTCCCCAAGATAGTTGAATGGGTCAAATCCCTTCACTTCTCCGCAAACAACCCACGATGTTTCGAAGTCGGTTATACGTGAAACCGGATGGATACCGGTGCGGCCTGCGCGGGCGGCTGTCCATGAGTCCACGAACGTGCTGCCAAGAGGGGTCACAGAGCCTATGCCGGTGATGACGATCCTGCTCATTGTAAACCATATGGTAGCATAGAGGTTTACAAATGTCCTCAATTCCTCTGCTTGCATAAAGTCATTTAATTGATAATAATAAAACGCCTTTAATTCAATATGAGGGGTGCGTGTGGCAGGAGAGGTCCTGAAAAAACGAAGAGAGGAGCTGGGCCTTGGCATTAAGGAAGTTGCCGAACGTATCAAGATCAAGGCGGAATATCTTTCGTCTATAGAAGAAGACCGGTTCGAAAAACTTCCGGTTGCCGTTTACACCATCGGATACATACGCTGTTATGCGGAGTATCTGCAGGTTGATCCCGAGCCGATCCTGGCCATTTATTCAGGTCATCTTTCGTATCCGCCGCCCTCTACCATCCTCCCGGTTTCGTCATCTATGAAAAAAGTTCCTTTTTCCTATTACGTCATTCCTCCGCTCGTTCTCCTGCTGATCGGCCTCACGGTATTCATTTTCAAGCGGCAGAACGATTCTGACGGACAAGTGAAGCAGATTGCCGCCCCTGCGCTGCCTGTCCCGGCAGAAAAACCGCAGCCGGAGCCGCCGGCGCAGACAGCATCCCCTGTCGTGCCCCAGCCAGAGCCGCCGGCGCAGACAGCATCGCCTGTCATTCCCCAGCCGGTACAGCCGGTACCAGATGTCCGGAGCCAACCCCGGGAAAGAGCTGCTGCAGGAACAGGTCATACGGTCGAGATCACGGCGCATGAGCTTACCTGGGTACAGATAACGTACGCCGGCGGAAAATCTGAAGAAGCACTGCTCAAGCCGGGCATGGTAAAGGTATGGAGCTTCCCGGATAAGGCGATGCTCAAGATGGGCAATGCCGGAGGTGCGAAGCTGATCCTGGACGGCAGGGACATCGGCATTCCGGGCGGCAAGGGGCAGATCATGAGCATTGCATTTCCCGAGAACCGTCGGGTGGTCAAGGAGTCCGGGGCCGACGGCGGGCAATGATAAAGGGTACACAAAAAAGGACATTCCCCCGCAAGAAACTCAACCTTGATTTTGACCTTGTCCTGACCGGAGAATACGTCCCCGCCATCATTACGGATTTTTCCCTCTATGGCGTGGGGATCCTCATAAAAGGAAGGTCGGATCTCAGCTCCCAGGTCCTGGACCTCAGGATCCATGATATTGACCTGAATACGACCGGCAAGATCGTCTGGAAGCGGGAAATGTTCTCGGGCCTCAAAGTCGGTGTGCTCTGCAGCGGACCTGTCGCGGGGAGATTTCGCAGCTATTGTTTTGCTGACCTGGCAGTGGGCATATATCGCTCGCGGAAGACGGGCGTGCTCACGGTGGGAACAGGGCAGTGGTCCAGGAAGATATTCTTCAAAGATGGTGAGATGGTCTATGCGACGTCTGATATCGAGGATGAACAGCTCGGCCGCATGCTCCTTTCCTCAGGCCGGATCTCGCTGCATCAGTACCAGAACTCGCTTGCTCTTGCCAGGCAGACGGGGAAGAGTCAGGGCACGGTATTGGTCGAGATGCGATATCTTTCGCCGCCGGAACTGATCAAGGCAGTGCATCAGAGGGTGGAGAACGTTATTATGAATCTCTGTGGTATTGAGGACGCGCAATTCTCTTTCAGGGAAGAGGCGCTGCCCAGAAATGAGATCGTGATCATGAGACTGAATTCCGCCGGTCTGCTGTATCAGGGCTCCAAGAGGTCGGAACGCCTGGACAGGGTAAGGAACAAACTGCTGACCCCCGGCGCATTGCTGGGCCCTTCGATCGGGAAGGGAGATATGCTTAGCCGTCTTTCGCTCAATGAACATGATTCTCAGATCCTTTCCCTTGTGCAGAAAAATACAACGCTCGCCGAAGTCCTTACCCGCTCGCCACTCGCCAGGGAAGAAACGATGATGATCATGCAGGCTCTGATCAACACCCATCTGGTTGATTTTGAGGAAGAGATTCTGCCTCGTGACGACGAAGCACAAAAGCACGGGGAGCCGGAAGCTCCTCATGCTCGACGGCCGATGGAGCAGGATGCCATAGATAAGATCGATAAGCTGTACCACGAGCATATGAAGCTCGGGTATCACGGCGTGCTTGGACTCAATGAACAGATCACGACGTCCACAGAACTCAAGCGTGCCTATCATGACATGGCAAAGGAGTACCATCCGGACCGCTACCAGCATGGTTCAGATGCCCTGAAAGAGAAGCTGAATGTAATCTTCGCCTATATCAACGAAGCATACCGGCAACTTTCAAAGAGCAGCACTGCCGGCAGTGTGCATGCCGGAGCAAGGAGACATCAGGAGCCGTCCGAAGATCAGAAGAACAGGAATCTCGCGTCCGACAAGTACCGCGAGGGGAGAGAGCATCTGGCTGCGGGCAATCTCGAAGAAGCTGCGACCTTCCTCGGCCAGGCCGTGTATATAGATGAGACAGTGCCGGATTACCATTTCTTTTACGGGGTGGCTCTTTTCCGGAACAAGAAGATCAAGGACGCGGAGACATCGATACGCAAGGCATTGCAGCTCTCTCCGCACAATGCCGGTTACATTACCGAACTTGGATATATTTACCTTAAACTCGGGTTCAAGACCCGGGCACGCCATGCCTTCGAAAAGGCCCTGACGTTCGATCCCTCAAACCCCCGCGCAACGGAAGGGCTCAGTCTGACCGAAGAAGTGAAGTCCTGAAATTACCGGGACTTGAAGCCGGGACAGCCTTCGAACCCGAAGCAGCCCCCTGCCTTTTTCCTGAGCGTGCAATCGGTGTTTATGCAAATGGGGGTCGTACCGCCGTAAGCCGCAGAGGATTGCCGGGCCTTGTCCGGGTCCGGCGTCTTTGCGGATACGGACATTTTTTTTGCTGATGACCGTTTCATGCTGATGCCTGTCCTTATGAGATGTTCTTCGTGTTGTGCGGAACATCTTTATCATAATATAATTAACTTCTCTTATCAAAGGAGCAGGCAGAAAAAGACCATGAGACCAGAAGACCTTATTGCGGCGATTGAAGGAACCATGCGCAGGAACCGGCTTCTTTCCGCGGGTGATTCTGTCCTCGTCGGTCTTTCGGGAGGTCCTGATTCGTCCTGTCTTCTCACTATCCTTCATTCCCTGAGGGAAAAATACCATCTCGACATCCATGCACTCTATGTGAACCATAATCTCCGGCCCGGCGAGGTGCCTGCGGAGATAGCTTTCTGCAGATCACTCTGCGAGACGCTTGGCGTGGCCTTCCTGCAGAGGTCCATTGATGTTGCCCCGTTCAGAAAGGAGCGCCGCATGAACCTTCATGAGGCGGCACGGGAGCTGAGGTATCAGGCGTTCCGGGATGCCGCCCTCGAGGTCAAGGCCAACAGGATCGCCCTTGCGCATACTGCGGATGATCAGGCAGAGACCTTTATCATGCGTATGACCAGAGGCTCGGGTCCTGCCGGTCTTTCCGGCATACCGATCATGAGGGACAGTATTATCAGGCCTCTCTTAGAGGTAGAGCGGGGAGAGATCATCCGGTTTCTCAGGGACAGAGATATCGCCCCGGTCACGGATTCCTCCAACCTGAAGGAAGATTATTTCAGGAACGTGGTGAGGATGTTGGTCATGCCTGTTCTGAAACGTTCCAACCCCGGCCTGGTACATTCCCTTTGCCGCACTATGGCCATTCTGCAGGAAGAGGAGCGTTACTTCGGGATCATCGTTACCAAGACGCTGATGAAACTGATCAGCAGAAAGTCAGAAGAAAGGATCGAGCTTTTTCTTGCTCCGATGGAGGCGATGGAAACGGTCATCCTCAGGAGAGTGCTCAGGAGGGCGATTGGTGAGACCGCGGGGCTCAGGGGCATTGCATTCGGCCACATTGAGGAAATCATCGGCCTTGTCAGAAATGGCGCTGCCGGGCAGCGGATCACCCTTCCGAACGGGATCAGGGTGATCAGTGAGTATGCACTTCTGGTCATAACATCTGAGGAGCCCCACAGAATAGCTGAGTATGAACTAGCGGTACCGGGCGAGGCAGTCATCATCGGAGCGGGGCTGGTGCTTACCGCGGCATTTGTGTCGTCCGCAGAGCAGCCGGTCGATGGCCGTACGAACGTCCTGTTCGACGCGGAAAACATGAAGCTGCCGCTCATGGTCAGGCCGCGAAGGCCGGGGGACCGGTTTCGTCCCATGGGTTTTTCGGGAACGCGGAAAGTGCAGGACCTGCTTGTAGATCTCAAGGTCCCCCGCGACGAGCGGGACAGCGTGCCTATTGTCACTTCGGGTGATGACATCGTCTGGGTTGCCGGCTACCGTGCTGACGACCGCTTCAGGGTCACGGAACAGACGAAAAAGTTCCTGAGACTTGGTATAGTAAAAGGGAAGTTTTAATAAGGCGGGTTCAAAGGTGCCCGGGGTCCTGGTGAAAGACCGAGGTTTCTCATTTTTTTAACACGAACCCCTGAACCCTTGAAACCTGGAACCCTGGTATTCATTTGGAGGTTATTTTGACTGAACAGGTTAGAGTAAGGTTCGCACCCAGTCCGACAGGGCATCTGCATATCGGCGGTGCCAGGACGGCTCTGTTCAACTGGCTCTATGCCCGGAACAAGGGCGGCAGGTTTGTCCTCAGGATCGAGGACACGGACAGGACCAGGTCGACGGATGATTACATCGAGGCGATCATACAGGGGATGCAATGGCTGAGCCTTGACTGGGACGAAGGGCCGTTCAGGCAGACCGACCGGTTCGATGTGTACCGGAGCTATGTCGAACGGCTGCTGCAGGAAGGCAAGGCGTATCATTGTTACTGCTCTGTGGAGGAGCTTGAGCAGCGCAGGCAGCTCGCACTGGCTCAGGGCAAGCCACAGAAATATGACGGCAGGTGCCGGGACCTTAAGGAGCCCGTACCGGGCCGCGTGCCTGTCGTGCGCTTCAGGACCCCGCAGCATGGGGAGACCGTTGTCGATGATCTGATCAGAGGCAGGGTGATATTCGAGAACAGTCAGCTTGATGACCTGATCATCCTCCGCTCCGACAATACGCCCACGTATAATTTCACCGTCGTCGTAGACGATGTTGACATGAAGATAACGCACGTCATACGGGGAGACGATCACCTGAACAATACCCCCAAACAGATCCACATATATAAGGCCCTTGGATATGAAACACCCCGGTTCGCCCATCTGCCGATGATCCTCGGCGCGGACAAGGCGCGGCTTTCGAAGCGTCACGGGGCGACGTCGGTCATGTCATATTATGAGATGGGCTATCTGCCTGATGCACTGGTGAACTATCTCGTGCGCCTCGGCTGGTCGCACGGTGACCAGGAGATCTTCAGCCGTGAGGAACTGATCAGGTACTTCTCGTTTGAAAATGTCGGCAACGCAGCTGCGGTGTTCAACCCGGAAAAGCTTCTCTGGGTGAACCAGCAGTACATCATGGCCGCATCTCCCGAACGTCTGGCTGAACGGGTGATCCCGTTCCTCGAAAAGGAGAAGATCATCGAGGAAGGAAAGGAGCTTGACATGGTGTGGCTGGGGCGGGCGGTGAAGACCCTGCAGGAGCGGGCCAAGACCCTGGTCGAGCTTGCGGCCTCATTGCGGTATTATATCTCTGACGATATCGGGTTCCAGGAAAAGGCGAAGGAGAAGTTCCTGACAGAAAAAAGCCTCCCCCTTCTCAGGGACCTGAGGAATTCGCTTGTATCACTCACTGATTTTTCCCATGCAGGCCTCGAGCCTGTGTTCAAGGCAGTTGTCGAGGCTCATGGTGTCAAGCTCGGTGCGCTTGCCCAGCCCGTCAGGGTCGCCGTGACCGGCGGGACGGAAAGCCCCGGCATCTATGAGGTGCTTGAGGTCCTGGGTAAAGAAAGAACCTTGAAGAGGCTTGATACGGCGATCAGCAGCATAACCTGATGTATCCCGTCCTGTCCTTTGATCGATGAAGAGCACGTTCCTGTATGTTTCCGTCAGTAATCCGACCATGCACGATGCCTGGCCGTTTGAAAAAACAAAAATCGATGTGATACAGTAACCCTGTGAATGCCAAGACGACCGAGTGCAAGACGATCCTGATAGCCGATGACGAGATATTTATGCGGAACTTCCTCAAGAACATCCTTGAGAGGGCCGGATACAAGGTGATAGAGGCCTGCGACGGTGACGACGCAGTTCAGAAATTCGCTGCCAATGCCGCGGAGATCCAGCTTCTTGTGCTTGACGTGAAGATGCCGGTGAAAACCGGCAGGGAAGCATACGCTGAAATGAAAAAGATCAAGCCGGGGATAAAGGCCATTTTCATAAGCGGCTTTCACAATGAGTCTTCAGATACCGATAACTTTATTGCGAAACCGTTTCCACCTCAGGCGCTCCTGGACCGTATGAAGGGGATATACAATTAAGAAGGCCGGTCTCGCATGAAGCCTGACTATCCCGCGACGGTCAGGCTCTTCTTTCAGTTTTCTGTGCCAGTGCATAATCCTAGATTTTCATGTTCGATATGGCAATAGATTCTTGGCCGGTTTGGTGTACAATCTCATAACGGCCTCCGGGAAAGAGATTCGGACCCCGGGATCAAGGCCGTTTCAGATGTGGTTCAGGGCGGCCGCAGCTATGAATATCCTTTGAGAAGATGCGGCAGATGCGGAGGGATGAGCCGGTACATATGATGCATGGTGCCCGGGAACATTATTTCAGCAACGGCAGCAGCCTGAAGATAAGG
>VEOY01000012.1 GCA_012026685.1 Nitrospirota bacterium | reverse complement strand
CACCTCGTCATGCCCGCGGTATACCGGTTTCACGAAATGAAAGGCTTTCCCGCCATCATCCTGAATCTGAAGAGGATCGTTATCATGGGCTGCGTCTTCTTCGGGTATATTTTTGCCGTCTCAATCGGTGAATTCTATTCGCTTGTAGACATCGGTCTGAAGTCCTTTGAGGCAGTGACGATATTCGCGCCGTCCATTATCCTCGGGCTGTACTGGAAACGTGGCAATAAGGCAGGGGCGCTCGCCGGAATAGCCGCCGGCTTTATTGTCTGGTTCTACACCCTCCTGGTCCCTGCATTCCTCAAGGCCAGGATTATCGACCAGTATGGTTTCTTTTCCATGATCATCAATTCTGCCGCGCTGGACCCCCACGCTCTTTTCGGGCTCAGGGGGCTCGACAAATGGACACACTCCCTTTTCTGGGGGCTTTTTTTTAACCTCTTCTTCTATGTCGGACTCTCCATTCTTACCAGGCAGGACAGCGAGGAAGAAAAACAGGCGCTGGTCTTTGTCGATTCATATTCTCCTCAGACGCTTGCGGGTCGGGCAGATTACACTCTCCAGGAGATAGAGGCCGTCCTCGAACAGTATCTCGGGAGGAGGGAGTCAAGGGAGATCATTGACGGTTTTCTGCTGCGGAACCAACTGTCTCGCGACGAGATCACGCCGCTTGCCCTCAGCAGACTAAGGGATGAGGCGCTGCGCATTCTCTCCGGCGCGCTTGGCTCCGCCATTGCGACGATCATCCTCGAGGACAAGCTTCTTATAACGGAGAAGGAGAGAGGCGACCTGTCTCACTCCATCAAGCAGATGACCGACACGCTCAGGCTTTCCCGCCAGGAACTTGAAGAGGCGAACAGGCGGCTTGCGTACCTCAAGGAGTTCAGCGAGAACATCATTGAGAGCGCGCCTGCCGGCATCGTTACGGTCGATGCGTCCATGAACGTTACTTACTGGAACAAGGGGATGGAGTCGATAACAGGCATCGGGAAGATCGCGGCTCAGGACCGGGCGATCTTCTCCCTTCTTCCCTGGATCAATCCCAATACGTTCGAAAAGAACGAACAGAGGGAGGTAACGCTCAGAACGCCGTCCCAGCATTTTTTCAAGATCAATATAAGCCCTTTCACCGATCCCTCGGGAGGTTTTGTCGTCATCTTCGAGGATATCACCGAGAAAAAGAAGATGGAAGAGCAGCTGGTTCAGGCCCTGAAGCTCGCCAGTATAGGCAAGCTTACTGCCGGCATATCCCATGAGATCGGCAATCCCCTCGCGTCGATCTCGTCTCTGGTGCAGGAGTTGCGTTCCATTCCCGTAGAGACGTGCAGCGAGAAGAACTTTTTCGGCGATTCTCTGTCTACCATCAACAATCATATCGAGAGGATAGCGCGCATCGTCAGGAGTCTCGGCGACTTCGCGCGCCTTTCGACAAAGGAGAAGATACCGAGCAACCTGCAGGAGATCCTGGAACGGACGATCAGTCTTGTCAGATATGACAAGCGGTTCAAAGACATCGACCTGAAGACCGAGATAGACGACGTACCCCCTATCCGGGTGAATCCTGACCAGATCCAGCAGGTGTTCCTGAATCTGATGCTTAATGCAATTGACGTGATGCCGGACGGCGGCAGGATCGACATATCCATGAAGAGGAAGGACAGCATCGTTGAGATCGGTTTCCATGACACCGGACCGGGGATCGATGGCGCCATTATCGACAAGATTTTCGATCCTTTCTTCACCACAAAGCCGCTGGGCAAAGGAACTGGGCTCGGCCTGAGCATCTGCTATGGTATAATTAAGGAGCATAACGGAATAATCACCGCAAAGAGTGAAAAAGGGGCCGGAACGGTTTTTACCATCAGCCTTCCGGTGAATTGAGGCAGGCAACCGAGTAAGCGAGGCGCTCTATGCCGGAAATGCCCGACAGAATTCTTATCGTGGAGGACGAGGATACCCTTTGTGAGTCCCTGCAGAGGGTATTCAGGCGGGACGGGTACGAGGCGGACATCGCCGACAGCGCAGAGACGGCATTTCGTCTTCTTGAGCACAACACCTACGATCTTATCCTCACGGACGTCATCCTCCCCGGCATCAGCGGCATCGAGCTGATCGCCAGATACAAAGAGCAGAACCCTGACCAGAAGGTCATCATCATGACAGCGTATGCATCGCTCCAGACTGCCGTGGAAGCGCTGCGTGTCGGTGCGGTCGACTTTATCGTGAAGCCGATCATGCATGACGAGCTGAAACGCATGGTCAAAAAAGCCCTCGGACGGTGATGAAGAAGCAATGACATCGGACGGCGATGAGGGTACCGGGGGGGCCGGCACAGGCGGCAGCGCCGTCATTCGTGATGCGATAGCTTTCCTGAGAGGCATCCCGCCGTTCAACGTTCTCGATGAGGGAGCGCTTTTGGACATCTCCGCCGGAATCATGATGGATTTCTACCCCAGGGGGCATGTCATCCTGTATCAGGATGAACCTGCTCCGGAATATTTCGGCATCATCAGGAGCGGCCGCGTCAAAGTTTTCGTAAAGACGCACGAGGGAGAGGAGGTCGTGATCGACCACCGGAGTAGTGGCGATTTTTTCGGTTTCCTCTCCATGATCAGCGGTGATGTATCACGAAATACGGTGGTTGCTGTAGAGGACGCCACATGCTACCTTATACAGAAGGCCCGTATTCTCGAGCTCCTGAAGCTTCGGCCGGCTTTTGCCAAATATTTTCTACGCTCTTTTCTGACGAGGCTTGCTGACCTTACCTACCGGGAGATCCATGACCGGACACTGCTCTACGGAGGAGGGGACAAGCTGCTCTTTACGAGCACCATCGGCGATCTTTCCGGCATGAAGGTCATAACTGCGCAGCAGGACATCTCCATACAGGACGCTGCCCGGCTGATGTCCCAGCACAAGATCAGTTCACTGGTACTGCTCGATAACGACCGCTTTCCCGCAGGCATCATTACTGACAGGGACCTCAGGGACAAGGTTGTCGCCCGGGGCAGGGATCTGTCAGACAGCGTGCGGCATATCATGAACGTGACCCTGATCAAGTCCGAGGCCCGGGATTACTGCTTCGAAGCCCTCCTGAAGATGATCAGGTACAATATCCACCACCTGCTTGTCCTTGACAAGGGTGAGTTGAAGGGCATGATCACCAATCACGATCTCATGATGTTCCAGGGGACGTCGCCGATCTCCATAGCGCGCGAGATCGAGAACCAGACGTCCATAGACGGCCTTGCGCCCGTTGCGCGAAAGATCAACAGGATCATCGAGATACTGGTGCGGGAAGGCGCGCGCTCCAGCAATATCACGAGGATCATAACGGAGGTGAATGACCGCCTTCTCAGGAGGATCCTTGAGCTGGCCGAAAAGAGGATGGGACCACCGCCTCTGGGTTATTGCTGGATCGTCTTCGGCAGCGAAGGCAGAAAAGAGCAGACGTTCAGGACCGATCAGGACAATGCGATCATCTACCAGGATCCGCCTGAGGCGTCCGGAAGTGAGGCGGCTGACTATTTCTCCTCATTTGCGCGTTATATGAGCGACTCACTGGAAAAGTGCGGATTTCCGAAATGTTCAGCTGACTACATGGCGAGCAATCCGTCATGGTGCCAGCCGCTCAGTGTATGGAAAAGGTATTTTTCTGAATGGATCAGCACGCCGACCCCCGATGCAATACTTCTATCCCTGATCTTTTTCGACTTCAGGCCTGTACACGGCAGCGCCATGATCGCCGAGGCCCTGAGGGCCTTTCTCGGGCACAAATTGAAGAACCAGAACATCTTTTTTGCCCACATGGCAGGGGTCATCCTGAAAAACAGGCCCCCGGTCAGATTTCTGAAGAGATTCAGACTGGAAAAAGACGGCGAACACCGGAACACCTTCAATATCAAGATCAATGCCCTCAGCCCGATCGTTGATGCCGCGCGTCTTTCTGCGCTTGAACTGGGCATATACGCCACATCCACGGTTGACCGCCTGCGTGAACTGAAGGAAAGGGGAAGTCCGATAGGCGGGTTAAGCAATGATCTTGGACATGCCTTCGAGTTTCTCATGTCATTAAGGATCAGACACCAGTTCGAACAGATACGTAACGGAACGCCGCCCGACAATTTCATCAATCCCGCCGAACTCGGCATGATAGAACAGAAGGTGCTTCTCGAATCGTTCAGGATCGTTTCTCTCGCGCAGGACGCGATCAGGAACCAGTACGGCTCGATGATGACCCTATAGGAAAATCTCTGTATCTCCGGCCGACCTTCAGCCTCCTCTCTGATAATGCTGTTCATTTTCCGTACATTCGCTGTGGTATAATCAGTGGCAAAAGCGCGTCAGCCGGTGCATTCCGAAACGGTGAAGACACTGCCTCACCGTGCGGCCGGGTGACTGACAGTTCGTAATATAGAGACCGCGGAGGGTAACGATGGAATCTTCAGCAACGATCGAGGTCGCGAAGCATACGCTGCTCTCATTCGGCATAATCCTTGCCGTAGGCGCATTCTGCGGCTTTCTGGCCCAGAGGATAAAGGTCCCTGACATTGTGATATTCCTGCTGGCAGGCATTGTGCTCGGCCCTGAGCTGTCAGGAGTCATCGATGTCAAAGCCGAATCGGTCCTCAACCAGATAATTCTCATATTCGGGTCCTGCTATATTCTGTTCGACGGCGGCGCGTCGCTGAGGTTCAAGGTGCTGAAGCAGGTCTGGATCACCATTGTCGTTATCGCCACGATCGGCGTACTTATTACTGCCGGCATCACCGCCGCAGCCGCCTTTTATGTTTTCAAGGTACCGTTTATCGTTGCGCTTCTGCTCGGGGTGACCATCGCTTCCACGGACCCTGCAACACTTGTCCCGATCTTCAAGCAGGTCAGGATCAGGGACCGGGTTTCCCAGACAGTCATGT
This sequence comes from Nitrospirota bacterium, assembly GCA_012026685.1. Lineage (GTDB taxonomy): Bacteria > Nitrospirota > Thermodesulfovibrionia > Thermodesulfovibrionales > UBA6898 > UBA6898. The sequence goes on along the minus strand of VEOY01000012.1, from coordinate 4,816 downwards.
CCGAATCCGCATTCAATGACGCCATGGGTGCCATCATCACCTTTGCTGTCCTCGCGGTGGCAATGGGCACGTCGGAATTTTCAGTGCAGAAATCCCTGATGGATCTTGCAAAACAGTCGGTGCTCGGCGTTCTCGCAGGAGGGGTCCTCGGTTATCTTGCCGCGATGCTCATTGCGCATGAGAAATATGCCTTTCTTTCCGAATATGCCCCTGTCGTCACCCTCATGGCGGTTATCGGCGCCTATCTCGGGGCAGACGGGCTTCAGGCAAGCGGATTCATGGCGGTCTTTGTCTTCGGCATTGTCCTGGGGAACAAGGAGTCGTTCGGTTTCAAGGTGGAGCAGGGCGAAGACGAAAAACTCGAAGAATATATCCTGACCACTTCGTTTATCATGCGCATGTTCATCTTCATCCTTCTGGGGACCCAGGTGAATTTCAGCCTCATGAACCAGTACATTGCCGGCGGTGCCGCAGTCGTTTCGGTTTTCATGCTAGTCGCGCGGCCGGTTACGGTCTTCCTCTGCGCCATCCCTGACAGAAGGGCAAAATGGTCTGTCAACGAGATGCTTTTTATGTGCTGGACCCGCGAAACAGGGGTCATCCCGGCCGCGCTCGCGGGATTGCTTGTGGGAATGAAGGCACCCGGCGCTGAAATGATCGCTTCCGTGACCTTTATTGCGATCATGATGACGATCCTCATCCAGGCGACAACAACCAAACTCCTCGCAAGAAAACTGGGATTGCTGGTGGAATAGCATGAGAAGCCGGATGCTATCGGAAAAGGACAGCGGTGGCTGAACGCCTGCTGATCGTAGAAGATGAGGACACGCTTCGCGAGTCCCTGAAACGGGTCTTTGCCCGGGAAGGGTATGAAGTCGAGGTTGCCAGAAGCGCGGAGGCAGCCCTTATTGTTATCGAAGAGCAGTCCTTTGACCTCATCATTACCGACATCATCCTTCCCGGCATGGACGGCATTGAGCTGCTCAGACGCTGCAGGGAGCAGAACCCCGAGCAGCTGATCATTGTGATGACCGCATTTGCGTCCCTTGAGACCGCTGTCGAGGCGCTTCGGGGAGGATCGTACGACTATATCATCAAGCCCATTATTCATGAGGAGATCAAGCGGATCGCACGGAATGCGCTGCGTGAGCGTTCTCTCAGGGCGGAAAATACCATCCTCAAGAAGCAGATCGAGGAACGGTATGACTTCGGGCATATCGTAGGACAGAGCCGGGCGGTCACCTCCCTGATTGAAGAGGTGAGAAAGGTCGCGGACTCAAAAAGCAATGTTATTCTTCTGGGTGAGACGGGGACCGGCAAGGAGCTGTTCGCCAGGGCGATCCACTACAGCAGTTCCAGAAAGGACAAGGCGTTCGTCCCCATCAACTGCAGCGCCATTCCGGACAACCTGCTTGAGTCCGAGCTTTTCGGTTATGTCAAAGGAGCATTTACCGGAGCTGTGGCCAACAAGCGCGGGCTCTTTGAGGAGGCCGACGGCGGCACGGTCTTCCTTGATGAGATCGGGGATCTCAGTCAGGCCCTTCAGGCGAAACTCCTGCGGGTGATCGACGACCATGAGATCAGGCCGCTCGGCGGCGTGCAGAGCAAGAAAGTGGATATAAGGCTCATCACGGCCACAAACCGTGATATAGTCAAGGCAGTCGCCGACGGCGGGTTCAGGGAAGGACCTTTTTTACCGCATCAACGTCATCAGGCTCCAGCTTCCTGCCCTCAGGGAACGCAGGGAGGATATTCCTGTGCTGGCACAGCACTTCCTCGAAAAATATGCCGGAGAGATAGGGAAGGAGACGCGCCAGATCGATGAAGCAGCGGAAAAGATCCTCATGAGCTACCATTGGCCGGGCAATGTGAGGGAACTGCAGAATATCATCGAGAGGGCCGTACTGATCGCTGACGGAGATAAGCTTCAGCCTGAGCACCTCCCTGAAGGCATAAAGATAGCGCATTCTTTCGTGACCGAATCCCTGGACAGGACCCTGTCCATAGAGGACTACACCAAGGAGTTCATATCCGTCTATCAAAGCAGGTTCAATGAGCAGCAGCTTGCCGACATGCTGGGCATAACGCGAAAGTCCCTCTGGGAGAAAAGGAAGCGCTGGGGAATGTCCAGGAAGTAGCAGCTATGGTATCCGCTCCCGATGCTTTCGGGCAGCATAGTTCCTTCGCTTGGCTGTACTCGCGTCCGGTTATCTGTCAGCATGGTTATGGGAGAAATGCAGATCATGAATTACTCCGAAATACGTAAATATCTGGGCGGTATTGCCCCGTTCAATGCTCTCGGACAGGAACTTCTGGCCGAAGTCGCTGCGCAGTCCGAGGTCACAACGTATCCTGCCGGACATGCCATTCTTGTGCAGGACGGAATGCCGAGCGGCCACCTTCAGGTTGTCCGAAAAGGCAGGGTCAAGGTGTATCTCAGGTCCCAGACGGGAGAGGAGATCGTCATTGCCCATCGCGGCGAAGGCGAATGTTTCGGCCTGGTCTCGCTGCTGGGCGGTACGAGGTCCCGTTCCCACGTCGTTGCTGAAGAGGAGACCGTATGCATCCGCGTCCGCAAGGAGATCGTGGTCAGACTTATGGAATCAAATCCCGTATTTGCCGAGTTTTTCCGGTCATCCCTTTTTGACAGGCTTATTGACAGGGCGTATGGCGAGATCTACCGGAGAAACTCGCTGTACGGAAGCAGTGACAAGCTTTTTTTCGGCACCCCTTTGCGGGATCTTGTGATGCGGGACCTTGTGACCGCGCCCCAGAGCATATCTATTCGGGACGCTGCTGCCACAATGTCGGAGAAATCTGTCAGCTCTCTCGTTCTGGTCGATGACAACGCCCGACCTGCGGGGATCATAACGGACAGGGACCTTCGCGACAAAGTCGTGTCAAAGGACTGGGACCCGCACGGGACGGTCCGCGACATCATGAGCATTGCCCTTATCACGGCGGAAGGATCAGACCTGTGTTTTGAGGCCATACTGAAAATGATCAAGTGCAAGGTCCACCACATCCTTGTCATTGACAGGGGATCTCTGAAGGGGATCATTACGGACCACGATCTCATAACGCTCCAGGGGGCCTCGCCGCTGTCTCTCGCCAAAGAAATAGAGGACCAGCAGGCCATAGAAGGTCTTGTCAGTGTTTCGGAAAGGATCACGAACCTTGTCGGCCTTCTGCTCAAAGGAGGAGAAAAAGCAAGCACGATAGCCAGGATGATCGCTGCGCTCAATGACCGGTTGTTCATCAAGATATTGCAGATCGCCGAAAAACAGGTTGGTGCAGCCCCGGTACGCTATTGCTGGATCGTGTTCGGGAGCGAGGGAAGAAAAGAGCAGACGTTCAGGACCGACCAGGACAATGCGATCATTTATGAAGATGTCTCGGACCCGGTTGAGGAAGACAACGTCCGCCGTTATTTTTCCGGGATGACGAAGCTGGTGTCCGGGTACCTTGAACAGTGCTCCTTCCCCCCGTGTCCCGGCGGATATATGGCGAGCAATCCCCTATGGTGCCAGCCCCTGAGCGTCTGGAAACGCTACTTTTCACAATGGATACATGAGCCGAACGGCGAGGCTGTTCTGCGCTCGCTGATATTCTTTGACTTCCGTCATCTCTACGGCGATATGGCGCTTTCGGAGAAGTTGGGAGACACCCTCGAAGCCCTGCTGGAAGGAATGGAATCGTTCCTCGGTTTTATGGCGAATATGATCGTAAAGAATGCCCCGCCTCTCAGTGTCTTTAATAAAATTCTTGCCGGGAAGAGCGGTGAATACAAGAATACGGTCGACATCAAGATAAAAGGGCTGGCTTCCCTTGTAGATGCGGTCCGGCTCTTCAGCCTTGAGAAGGGCGTACGGGAGACATCAACTCTGGAAAGGATCGAGGTGCTGCGAAACATTCACACGATCGTGGGCGATCTTGCCGATGACATGAAGGACGCGTTCGAGCTCATGATGATGCTCAGGATGAAGCACCAGGCAGAGCAGGTCGCTGCAGGCCGTACTCCCGATAATCATATCAATCTGAAGAATCTGAGCATCCGGGAGAAAAAAAAGCTCACAGAGGCCTTCATGCTGATTGCGGACATTCAGTCGGTCATAATCCAGAGATACAAGCCATTCATCTTGTAACCGGCATGAAATTCTTTCCCTTCAGAAAACAGCGGCAGTCAGTTGACGTCCCGGTCAGGGACTGCAGGTTTGTCGTGCTCGATACGGAGCTTACCGGTCTGAATGAGCGGAAGGATTCAATCGTCTCGATCGGCGCGGTCAGAATGCTGGGGTTCAGGATAGACCTGTCAGATACCTTTAACCGGCTGGTAAGACCGGAAACAGCTCTGAGCCGTGAGAGCATTCTCATTCACGGCATTACCCCTTCAGAACTTGATAACCAGCCCGCCATCAGAAGCGTCCTTTCAGACTTTTCCGGATTTTGCGCGGGGCACATTCTTGTCGGCTATTGCGTTGCCATTGATATGGCATTCCTGAACAAACAGCTGAAGTCCGCCCTTGGAGGGTCCTTGCAGAATCCGGTGGCTGATATCTACCGTCTCTATGAATGGCTTCGCAACCGTCGTGACCGGCAGGACATTGGGAGCAAGAGACTCCCGGCTCTTTCAGGAGCGGGTCTGTATGAAATGGCCCGGCTCTTTGATATCCCTTTTACAGCCGGGCATGACGCCCTGGCGGATGCTTTTATAACAGCCCAGATCTTTCAGCGAATCCTGTATATGCTCTCTCACGAAGGCATTTTAAATAGCAAAGAGTTGCTTAATATTGCCGACCCGTATAAGGCAGAGGAT
>VEOY01000014.1 GCA_012026685.1 Nitrospirota bacterium | reverse complement strand
ATATTATAGCAGAAAAAGGGAGGGGCAAAGGGAGAGATAAAACGAAGGTGAAGGCGGAGGTAGAGAAAGAAGAACAGAATAAAGGGTAAAGGTCGGGAGACAGGCAAAGGACATTGTTCTTTACCTCTACCTTTGCCTCTGCCCTTATCCGCCTTTCACTCTCCCAGATATGCATGACGGACCTTATCGTTGTCGAGGAGTTCTCTGCCGCTCCCGGAAAGAGTGATCACGCCGTTTTCGAGCACATATCCCCTGTCAGACAGTCTGAGCGCTGCGCGTGCATTCTGTTCTACAAGAAGGACCGTGACGCCTTCGCTGTTGATCTCCTGGATGGTCTTGAATATCTTGCTGACCATGATCGGCGCAAGTCCGAGGGACGGCTCGTCCAGAAGAAGGATCTCGGGATTTGACATAAGCGCCCTGCCTATCGCGAGCATCTGCTGCTCACCGCCGCTCAGTGTCCCTCCGTACTGCTTCTTGCGCTCCCCGAGAATAGGGAACAGCTTGAAGACGCGCTGAAGGGTAGGCATGAAATCACTGCGGCCAAGGAAGGCCCCCATCTCGAGGTTCTCGAGGACCGTAAGCCGCGGGAATATGCGCCTGCCTTCCGGGACCTGACATATACCTTGTGACACGATGCTGTGGGGCGGCAGGCCGGTAATGTCCTGCTCTCCGTGAACGATGCTGCCCCCGGAGGGAGTGAGGATACCGGAAATCGTCATAAGGCAGGTGGACTTTCCGGCGCCGTTGCTTCCGATCAGGGAGACGATCTCGCCTTTCTTAATCTCCATGTCAATACCCCTGATCGCCTTGATCGGGCCGTATGAGGTATGGATGTTTTCAAGCCTGAGCATTATCGTAAACCCCGTCCGGGCAGCTTTTCTGTGGAGGGGGCGGGAGGACGGAAACGTCCTTCGCGGCGACGCCGAAGGGCGTCGGCGGTCTCGGTGGTGCGCTGATGCAGGCGAACGGTGATCAATGCGTCTCCTTGCCGAGGTACGCCTCGATCACCAGGGGATCATTTTTTATCTCCTCCGGTATGCCTTCCGCGATCTTTACACCGTGGTCAAGGACAATGATCCTGTCCGATATGCCCATAACGAATTTCATGTCGTGTTCGATCAATATCACGGTCTTTCCCATGTCCCGGATCGTGCGTATCATGTGCATCATCTCGCCGGTCTCAAGCGGGTTCATACCCGCCGTCGGTTCGTCCAGGAGGATGAGAGATGCGCCTGCTGCAAGGGTCCTGGCAACTTCAAGTCTGCGCTGGGCGCCGTAGGGAAGGCTTCCCGCGAGGTTGTCAGCAGAGCCCTCGAGCCCGATGAACGCAAGAAACTCATACGCTGTCTCTCTCACGGAGCGCTCCTCTTTCCTGAACGCACCGGTCCCGGCGATTATGCTGAACAGGTCTGTGCGTATGTTCGCATGCTGGGCGACCATGACGTTCTCCACGACCGTCATGCCGTTAAAAAGCCTGATGTTCTGAAATGTCCTCGCTATTCCGAGCCGCGTTACCCGGTCAGCTGAAAGCCGCGATATGTCAGTGCCCGAGAAGATGATGGTCCCCCTGCCGGGCTTAATGAAACCGGTAAGGCAGTTGAAGAGGGTCGTCTTGCCGGCGCCGTTCGGCCCGATGATGCTCAGGATCGTCCCGCTCTTGAGCGCGAAACTGATGTCGTCGATGGCCCGGATGCCGCCGAAGTGCTTGGAGACGCCCCTAACGTCGAGAAGATGCAACTCTTCCTCCGAAAAGGCCCTGAGGCCGGAAGATCATGAGCAGGACGATCCCTGCACCCAATGCGAGCATGCGGTACATCTGCACTTCCCTGAGAACCTCGGGGAGGATGACGAGGATGATCGCGCCGGCGATCACCCCGCCGACGCTGCCCAGTCCGCCGAGGATCACCATGCACAGGATGAGAACAGACTCCATGAACGTGAAGCTTTCCGGGGATATGAAGCGCATTTTTGCCGCGAAGAGGCAGCCTGCCATTCCCGCCCAGAATGCACCGAAGGAAACGGAATACAGCTTGTACCGTATGGCCGGAATTCCCATTGCCAATGCAGCGATCTCGTCCTCCCTGAGCGCGATCCATGCCCTGCCGATCTTTGATCTCTGGACCCTTCCGATCACCACGACCGTGACGATCGCGAAAAACAGCACAAGATAATAATACGCTGAGAGCGTTTCGAGGGACATGCCGGCCAGATGCGGCGCGGTGATGCCGCCGATACCGTTCGGACCGTTCGTGAAGCTGTCCCAATTGTTCAGGGTGATGCGGACGATCTCACCGAACCCCAGCGTGACAAGAGCGAGGTAGTCCCCTTTCAGCCTCAAGGCAGGGATTGCGAAGAGAAAGCCGGACAGCGTCGTGATGATGACCGCGATGGGCATGGCAGACCAGAATCCGATGCCCAGCCTGGTGTTCAGCAGGGCAAAGCTGTATGCGCCAATGGCATAGTATGCGACAAAACCGAGGTTGAGCAGGCCCGTGTACCCGACAACAACATTCAGACCGAGCGCCAGAATGATATAGATGCCTGCAAGGACCGCGACATCGATAATATAATTCTGGGCGCTGAACGGCACGATAAGGGCGGGAAGAACAAGAAGATACAGGTAGCGGCGGTCCTTCGGCAGCAGAGCGGTCATACGCCTCCCGACAGAAGCAGCGCCGGACATCAGGGGAGACATCCATGATCCGGACGCGTTGAGGGACAGCATCGCGAAAAAGAGCACACCGAAGAGGACGACCGCTGCACGTACACCCCTGAAGGGGAGGAAAAGAAGCGCTGACCAGAGGGAGATGGTGCCTGACCTGAGAAGCATACTGCGGATCCTGCCGGACCCGGCGGTCATATCTTTTCCTCCGTATTCCTGCCGAGCAGCCCGGAGGGCCGTATCAGGAGGATGAGAATAAGGATCACGAATGCATATACATCCTTATATTCACTCGATATGTAGGCTGATCCCAGGCTTTCGATGAGGCCGAGCAGGATGCCGCCGAACATGGCCCCCGGTATGTTGCCGATCCCTCCGAGCACCGCTGCGGTGAAAGCTTTGATGCCGGCCGAATACCCGATGAAATAGTTGACCAGTCCGTAATACATGGAGACCATGAGCCCTGCTACGGCGGCGAGCCCCGAACCGATGATGAAGGTGATGGATATTATGGTGTCGGTGTTGATGCCGACGAGAGAGGCCATGGATTTGTCCTGGGCGACGGCCCGCATGGCCTTGCCTGTCCTCGTCTTCCGGATGAAGGCATGGAGCAGTGCCATGATGATGCCGGACACCACGATGATCGACGCCTGAAGAAACGTTATGCGTGTTGAAAGAACGGTAACCCCCGCGCTGCTTACCAGAGGGGGGAATACCTTGTCCGTCGCGCCCTGGGTAATCATGACATAGTTCTGGAGGAAGATCGAGACACCGATAGCACTGATGAGCGGACTGAGCTTCGGCGCTGATCTGAGCGGCCGGTATGCTATCTTCTCGACCGTAAAACCGTACGAAGCGGAAAAGATCACCGTGAGCAGAAGCGTGAGGCCGAGTGCAAGGGGAAGGCTGAAGGCGGTAAGGCCGACAGCGGTGAAAAACCCCAGGATGATGATGCCGAGATATGCCCCGAGCATATAGATCTCTCCGTGGGCAAAATTAATGAGTTCGAGGATGCCATACACCATGGTATAGCCCAGTGCAATAAGCGCGTAGACGCTGCCGAGCGTCAGGCCGTTTATCAGCTGCTGGAGAAGCACACGGAATATTAACAGAAAGAAAGAGGTAAATTAAACTCCGGCGTGGTTTGAGCGGTATCCGGAGGGCGAGGTCAGTTCTTTATTTTCCTGATGGTATCCCGGACGCGCTTCTCATAGAAGCCCTCGAGCCTCGCTATGACATCTGGTGCGGATTCGATCAGCTTTTCGATCTCGAGCCGGGTGACCTCATAGACCTCAAGTCTCCCGGAGGCTATGACCGATGCAGTCCTGGGCCTGCCGGTCAGAAAGCCTACTTCGCCGAAGACATCGCCCTCACCGAGTACTGCAAGTTCTATCCGCCTCCCGAGGAGATGCGCGACAACGTTCGCTGTGCCGGACCGGATGATATACAGGGAATCGCCGGAGTCACCTTCCTCGATAACGCGCTGCCCATCCTTGAATGTGAGAATGGAGAGGCCGTTCATGAAGCTGCGCATCATGTCCTCCGGCACATCCGAGAACATATCGGGGATGCCGCTGTCACGGCGCTCGGACAGCGGCATTGCCAGATGCTCCATCTCCGCCGGTACATCAGGCGCCCGATGCTGTCTCTGCTGGAACATGAGATCATCAAAGGTCTGTTCCTTCGGCTCCCCCGAATCTTTTTTATGTTTCAGATCAATAGGTGAACTTTCAGTTCCTGACGGGCTGCCGGCCTGCCCGCCGGTGGTCCTGAACATTTTCGTATCAAGCGCCTCATACGCAGATTCAAGCCAATCCTCCACAGCATCCGGTGAAGGTTCAGTCTGACCTTCCGGGTGGCCGGAAAGGTTTTCCCCTGCAGGTCTCTCCAGCGGGCTTGCACCCGCATCGTTACGTTCTTCTGATGACAGACGCGCAGATGATCCGGGACCAGCTGGCAGGTCGGGAGACAGTGAGGTGGTCTCGAGCCATGAACCGGTTGCGGCGGTCTGTATCTCCTCCGTGGTCTCTTCGGCAGCTTTGTCAGGGACAACGGATGTTCTTTCCAGCCAATCGTGCGCGCTTGTTGTTTCCGGTACGGCAGCCTCACGGGATGGTTCTTTCCGTTCTGCTGCCAGCGGCGCCTGCAGAGGCGGGGGAGAAGGGAAATGCGGCGCGGTTTTCGCTTCTTCAAACTCGTCCATCAGAATCTCTGCACGTCTTATTATCTCCTGATTGTCCGGGTCGAGCCGAAGGGCGATCTTGTATGCCGCAAGGGCCTTCTGCACAAAACCCTGCATGCGAAGGACCTGTGCTGCATGGGTATAGGCGGCAATTGCCTCGGTCTTCTCCCCTGTTCTCTGGCAGATGTCGCCGATCTTCAGGAATGTCTGGGGGTTGTTCCTGTCCTGCGCGGCTATCTGCCGGAGGACATCCCCGGCCGATCTCCAGTCCTGCTTCCTGACCGCCTTGAAATATGTTTCCCAGTTGTCGTGTCCCATAGGTTCTGTTGCGAGGATTTGGATTTTCTGCACTCATTAAAATATAAAATCCCTATTTTGTCAATTTATTTGTCAGTGCTATCTGCTATAATTTATAGCAAAAAAATCAACATGCCATGCCGGAGGTCAGATTGAAATCAAGGATCACAGTTGAGCTTGCGTCACGGGTAAAAAGTCTTCCGCCCTACCTTTTTGCGACGATCGACAGGATGAAACAGGATGCAAAGGCGAAAGGCGTGGACCTGATCGACCTCAGTATCGGTGACCCTGACATACCCACGCCCACGCATATTGTCGACGCCATGAAAACGGCCGTCGGGAAACCCGAACACCACCGGTATCCCTCCTATGAAGGCATGTTTTCTTTCCGCGAGGCCGTCGCTGCGTGGTATCAGCGGCGTTTTCAGGTCAGCCTCGATGCCGGCAATGAGGTGCTTTCCCTGATCGGATCAAAAGAAGGGATCGGTCACATACCTCTTGCCTTTGTGGAACCGGGAGATGTGGTGCTCGTCCCTTCCCCGGGATATCCGGTCTATCCGGTCGGTACGCTCTTTGCGGGGGGAGAAAGCTACTTCATGCCCCTTGTGGAGCAGAATTCTTTCCTGCCGGACCTGGGAGCCATTCCTCAGGATGTGCTGAAGAGGGCGCGTCTTATGTACATCAACTACCCGAACAATCCGACATCTGCATGTGCTCCGAAGGCATTCTATGAAGAGGTCATCGAGCTTGCCGGCAAGCACAATATTATCGTCTGCCATGATGCGGCCTACAGCGAGATCTATTTTGACAACGATAAACCGGTGAGCTTCCTTGAACTCGACGGCGCGAAGGATGTGGGCATTGAGATGCATTCCCTTTCGAAGACCTATAACATGACCGGCTGGAGGATCGGCTTTGCGGTCGGCCATAAAGACGTGATAGCAGGTCTCGGAAAGATCAAATCGAACCTCGATTCCGGGGTGTTCCAGGCAATACAGGAGGCGTCCATTACCGCGCTTGAGACCGATGACCGGGTACTGGCCGGGATACGGAACACCTATCAGGAACGAAGGGACGTCCTGTACGAGGGATTGAAAGGTCTCGGCATGCACGTCATTAAGCCGAAGGCGACATTCTATCTGTGGACAAAGGTCCCCCAGGGATTCGATTCCGCCTCCTTTGTGACCCATCTGCTTGAAAAGGCCGGCGTTCTCGGAACTCCCGGCAACGGCTTCGGAGCTCCCGGAGAAGGGTATATCCGCTTTGCCCTGACTGTGCCGGTCGCCCGCATGAAAGAGGCGGTTGAGAGAATCGGCAAGGCGCTGTAACAGCTCGAACACATGAGAGCTTTCTGCTATTATCGGGCAACTATCTCATAACTTGTTCTCCCTTCGCTTCGATCGGAGAGAATGCGGCAGTTAAGGCGTGAACTCCTGTCCTCGCTCCGCTTCGGGAGAACCAGGAGTTCAAGACCGACCCGCTGCGCGGCGGCTTAGCTGCCGCATTAACCGGACATTAAAATGACGTCAGAAAAATACGATCCACTCAGTTGGCTTTCTAAATGGCCTCGTGATAAGGCGCTCTGGGATGTATGGCGAGAGGTTCATGCCCGTTTCGGACTAGCTGCTCAGAGAGGCACCGAACTAGAAACAGGCTTGGTCATGATGATATCCCAAATGGAACAGGCGCTGCAGCGGAACCTGAAGCTTGAAATACTACTTTCTGCAATTGAAAAGAATGGCGCTTTACCGCTTGGTCCCCTTATCTCTCTGTTCCGCAGGCTCTACCAAGTTCCGGAAGATGACGTATTAACCGAAGAATTGGAAAAAGCAAAAAAGGGAAGAAATTATCTCGTTCATCACTTCTATCGCGATCAGGCCGATCTTTTTACGACATCCGAAGGCTGCCAAAAACTTGCGGAAATTCTCGTGGGCATAAATGATGATCTCGATGCCGCGATCCAGTATCTTGAAAATTGGCGCGACAATCACCTCGGCTATACCCCACCCGAAGACGTATGGGATCGTATTAATGAAGACGTTGCAAGATGGAAACTCGAAAATCAACTAATGCTCGATTCATTTCTCGGAAAGAATGAAAGAAGGAGTTAACAATAAGCTCGAATTAAACTTGACTGTAAATTAACACGTCGTTCCACGCCGACCGCTGCGCGGCGGCAGCACAACATATATATTCATGTTGGGGTTTCGCAAACATTTTATCCCTCTTAGGAGGTTATATGAACAAGAATTTAATGATTGTCGTTCTCGTCCTGTTATTATCTCCAGCAGTCTCAACTGCAGAAATTTCAAAGGGAAAGATTCAGAAGCTGTTGAATGAGAAACACTTCAAAGAGCTTGATACTATTGCGGAGGAGATCCGGAGGAATCGAAAAGTACTCGATGATGGGGGGTCGGAACTTGGTGGCTTTTATAACGACCTCACTAAGGACTACGATAGGGAACAGGAAACTGCCAGGCTAATAAATCTTTTGGAAGAATGGAAGAGGTCTTATCCAAATTCGCCTACGCCACTTGTTGCCCTCTCTATGGTTTACAGATCCTATGCATGGGAGGCAAGGGGGTATGGTTGGGCCGGTAACGTAGCTAAGGAAAAATGGGATGTGTTCAATGGACGAATAACGAGAGCTTACGAGAATGTGGATAATGAAATTGCTGAAAGAGATATACGAAGTTACTTTGAAAAGATAATGGATCTCAGGTCTATAGGTGGCCCGGATGCTAAGAAAAAGGCCTATGAGGTGCTCGACAAAGGCATCTCGATTGACCCTGATAATCACTCGCTCTATATAGCAATGGCCCATATGCTATTGGAAAAGTGGTATGGGGAAGACCGTTACGAAATGATAAATTTTATTAACAAATACTCAGAGAAGAGAAATGGTATAGAAGGCGAGATGCTGTATATCAAAACACTGCTCGTTATGAGTTCTTACTTTGAGCCTGCCAGTTACTTGAAAGACATGGGTGTTTCATGGGCAGCCCTGGAACGGAAGATCAAGTCTGTCCTGAAGTCATATTCAGCTAATAAATTCTTTTTAAATGCATACTGGTATTTCGCTGGCATGGCGCTTGACGTTGAAAAAGCCGAGGAAATCGGCAGGCAACTGGACGAGAAAGAGGCGTGGATCAATAATCCATGGTGGGACAGCGGGCACAAAACAAGCACTGCGATTAAAGTGCTGTTAAACAGTAAGGATGCGGCTGGCTCATGGAACAAAAATCTTCTGAGAAATCCCTCTGCCGAGAAAGGCAGTATGGATTGGAGCTTATATGGAAAAGGGGGGACCATCCAAGCTGACGTCTTTGGCAGGCAGGGAAATATTTTCTATATAAAGGACGTTCTTGATGTAGTATCGAATTTCAACCAGAAAATTGTAGTGCCACGCGAGTTTATTGGTGCTTATGTTGCAGTAGCTGGCTATTTATCAACAGATGAAGCTGTTGTAGGCCCCGGCTCCAAGAAGCCGTATCTCTCAGGTTATTTTATGCACGATGGAAATAGAATTATTTCAAACCTTAGTGCTGATACTATGATGTATGATTGTCACACCAATTGCTGGCAACCACGCTGGGGCATATTCAAGATGCCGACCGAAACAGAATCTATAACTTTTCATATGAATCATTCCAGTGCCAAAGGAACAACGCCCGATGATTCTCGTTTCTTTTACGACGATCTTGAGTTGCGTGTATTTAAGACGCTTCGAGAAGCGGAGGAATTCATAGAATCATACAAGAAGAAGCATGAACAAATTCCAATTTAATATCGATAAAGGACTGAAATACATTTTTCCAGAAAGCGTTGACAAGGCTGGTCTAACAAAAAGATATAACACACGAGTGCAATAAGAAATATAACATCTCCGTCGAGAGAAACGCTGAGAACCGCGTTCCTCACGTCGGCGGTTAACTATACGGAGAACTCAAGATGACGAACGAACTCTTCAAGCGAGGGCTTCGCCAGGGGTCGCTTGTTATGCGACTTCTTCTGATATTGTCGGGAGCCGGCGGGGTGGTGACACTCACTTTCGTTGCTTTCATGAAATTGATGGCTTCGTTTGGATCGCAACAGGAAGCGGCCTGGACGCCTTTATTCTTGATGGGCTTCATAGTAGCACTGGCTGCAGGCGGAATCTCGGGGATCATCGCGGGGAAAAAACTGCACAAGGCACTTATCGGCGATCATCGATTCCCGTGTTTCGCGTGCGGAGAGAAAGCCGCGATCGCGAAGCTAGGCCGGTCATATGAAGGATTTGTTGGTCGCATTCGGGCGCAGGCTTGGGATTTTCATTGCGAGCGCTGTGGCCGAATCGACCGAGGCGGAGAGGGGCTTTAATGATAATGCGCGATATGACCAAGCAGGACAATAACGATGAAAAAGATAGCATTGCCGGAAGTGAAGACAAGAAAAAATGAGGGGCCCTTGACATAGGCCAAGGATGGCATGCTAACCAGCGGGTCGAGAGGGGCAAAGCCCCTCATCCGCGCGTTGGAGATAAGAATGAAAGGAATGAATGTAATAATGATCGGGATCTTTTTTTGCCGTGGCTGCAATGCGGATAACAAAGTACTTCGGACTTGAGAAATGGCATGTCTCCCTCGGACTCGTCGGACTTGCCCCAGAACAGACACAACTTGAAACCTCACAAAGACCAATGGAACATTATTGAAAGAAACTTGAAATAAACCTTTTCCACGCTGTACCGATTGCCTCCCGGATAGTAAAATCGATTTGACAATTATTTACGTTATATTTACAATGTAATTATGAAGCCGCTTCACTTTGAGTGGGATTCTGACAAGGATGATGAAAACAAACGGAAGCACGGCATTTCTTTCGAAGAGGCACAGGCTGTTTTCGTCGACGAGAATGCCCTGCTGATCCACGATCCGGATCATTCTGAAGACGAAGATCGTTTTGTTCTTCTTGGATTAAGCGCTTCAATCCATCTATTGGCGGTATGCCATTGTTACCGTAAAAGCGATGAAGTTATCAGGATCATATCCGCGCGAAGGGCAACCCGTAAAGAGCAAAAACGTTATTGGGAAAGGTGATGAATATGAGAAAAGAATATGACTTTTCAAAAGCTGTAAAAAATCCTTATGCCAGCAGGCTCAAACGTCAGGTAACCCTCAGAATGGACGAAGGCACCATAAACTACTTTAAAAAACTTGCACAGGAGAGTGGCGTTCCTTATCAAACATTGATCAATATCTACCTGAGAGACTGCGCCGCTTCTCATAAGAAACTGGCGCTGCACTGGAAAACCGCGTAACCTCCCAACCGCGCCTCGACGGCGCCGCATTAGACACTCATCCGCAAAGGGAGGAACATGAACTCAGAAACCGCGCTCGAACGCCTCAACTACTATCACGGCCAGCTTCTTTCAGCTTCCGAATTGCAGGCCGAACAGGATTACTTTTTGGCAAGACTTCGGCGGCATAACCGCTACCTGCACGGCTGGGGAGTTGTTAGCGGGCTCGCTGTGTCAATGGCGAGTTCATCTGAGATTGTCGTTGAGCCCGGATTCGCAATAGATTGCCTCGGAAACGAAATCCATGTGTGTAAGCAATCGAGACTCAAAGTTCCAAGCGCTCCAGAGCTGCAATTTGTCGTTGTTGAGTACTCAGAGACCAGGATTTCACCAGTACCTGTCTTCTTGAGCGCGGAGGACCCAGCAGGTGAGGCACTGGCCTTCACCAGGATTCTAGAGGGATTTCGCATAGACATCGTAGACATTGATCCGACAACTGACCACAGAGGGCAGGGCGCAGGAACTCCTGGCTGTGGTTGCGATCACCCGGTTTGCATAGCCAGCCTTCGGAAGAGCCGCAGAAGTTGGAAGGTCGAGCAACTCGGCCGCCGTGTCTAACCCAGCTGCCAAGGGGCGCTCCGGCCGGCGGAGCGCCCATCACGGCGGCATTATGTGTAGCTGACTAGCCCAGGCATACGTAATCGTCTGTCGGTGCATAGTTGCCCATTTCACGTTTTTGTTTCTTTCCTTTCATGCCATGCTGTGCATTGTTTGCCATTCACTACTCTCTCTTCCCCGCATACTATTTACTAATCGGCATTCAGCGTTTACTATAATTTCATGGCCATCGTTCATATCGGCATTGGTTCCAACATCGGCGACCGGCAGGAGAACTGCCGGGAAGCGATCAGGCAGCTCGGCCTCCAGGGGGTGAAGGTTATCAAAGAGTCCTCGATGATCGAAACGGAACCCTGGGGAGTTGCTGACCAGCCCCGCTTTATCAATATGGCGGTCGAGGCGGAAACGGCACTTATGCCCTCGCAACTTTTTATCATTCTCAAGAATATTGAAAAGGACATGGGGCGGACTGCAGCGGTCCGCTGGGGGCCGCGTGTCATCGACCTTGATATCCTCTTTTATGATGATATGGTCCTTGACTCGCCTGAACTGAAGATCCCCCATCCGTATCTGCAAGAACGGCCTTTCGTACTCATTCCCCTTGCCGAGATCGCACCGGAAAAGGTCCATCCGGTACTGAAGAAGACCATGCGTGAGCTGGGCTCCGGTCCGGCTGACGACCCCTGCCGTTAAAACATCAGGATACGCGTTGACATGCACGGAAATTCCTGTCCCGTATAGCTTCGGCGCACCTTCTTTTCGGAAAAAGGGGAGACGGATACCCGTCTGGTCTTTGACACAACCGATTGAGACAAATAGAAAATTCTGGGAATTTGTACTATAATAGGGCCTCGCAACAGCTAAAACTTCAAAAACAACGTTAGGAGGGAAGTCATGATAAAGGTTTACTACGATAAAGATGCGAATCTCGGTGCCCTGAAAAAGAAGAAGATCGTGATCATGGGATATGGCAGCCAGGGTCATGCCCATGCGATCAATCTTAAGGAAAGCGGCATGGACGTTACCATTGGCGTGAGAAAAGGCTCCAGCTGGGACAAGGCAAAGGCTGCCGGATTCAAGGTCATGACCCCCGCAGATGCTTCGAAGATGGCGGATGTCATCATGATCCTCCTTCCTGACGAATACCAGGCTGACATCTATAACGGCGAGATAGCCCCGAACATGAAGAAAGGCGTTTATCTTGCTTTCGCGCACGGCTTCAATATACATTTCGGCCAGATCGTTCCTCCTGCGGATGCCAATGTCTTCATGGCAGCGCCGAAGGGACCCGGCCATCTGGTCAGGGCCGAGTATTCACGGGGCAGCGGCGTACCCTGCCTGATCGCTGTTTATCAGGACCCGTCGAAGAACACCAAGGGCATCGCCCTTGCGTATGCGTCCGCGATTGGGGGAGGCAGGGCCGGCATCATCGAGACGAATTTCAGGGAAGAGACCGAAACGGATCTTTTCGGCGAACAGGCAGTCCTGTGCGGAGGCATTACCTCCCTTATCCAGGCGGGCTTCGAGACGCTTGTCGAGGCAGGATATGCGCCTGAAATGGCGTATTTCGAGTGTCTTCATGAAGTCAAGCTCATCGTTGACCTTATTTATGAGGGCGGTATTTCCAATATGCGCTACTCGATCAGCAATACGGCACAGTACGGGGACCTGACGCGCGGTCCGCGGGTCGTGAACGAGGAGACAAAGAAAGAGATGAAAAAGATCCTCACCGAGATCCAGGACGGTGCCTTCGCGAAGGAGTGGATGCTGGAATGCAGGGCGAACAAACCTGTGTTCAATGCCCTGACCAGAAAGGGTGAAAAGCATCAGATCGAGGAAGTCGGCGGCCGTCTCAGAGCCATGATGCCGTGGCTGAAAAAGAGCAAATTGGTGGACAAGTCGAAGGCCTGAAACAGGCAGAGGAAAAGGTAGAGATGAAGAGAAGGGTCAGGTAAAGGTGCCTGAGTTCATCTTCGCCTATGCCTGTTACTTCACCTGAAAACGATGAAATTCGCCCCTGAAGGCTATCCTTTTATCGCTGTCTCCGTTGTCATTTCTGCGCTCTGTTTCTGGGCGGGCGGGGCCGGTGCTGCTGCGGTGCCCGCTGCCATATCCGCATTCATGTTCTACTTCTTCAGGGATCCCGAGAGGACTGTGCCTCACGGCCAGGGTCTCTTCGTTGCCCCGGCCGACGGCAAAGTGACCGTTGTCCGGGAGACAGATGAAAATGAATATCTCCATGCCAGGGTCAGACAGATCAGCATCTTCATGTCCCCGCTGAACGTTCATGTAAACCGCGTACCGTGTGACGGGAAGGTCAAGGTCGTGAAGCATACAAAGGGGCTATTCCTTGCCGCGTACAGCGATGAGGCATCGGTCCGGAATGAACATATCGACCTGGTACTTGAAACGCGGTATGGGGATGTTCTCGTGCGGCAGGTAGCAGGGTTCGTTGCGCGCAGGGCTGTCTGCAGGGTATCGGAAGGGGACGTGCTGCAGAGAGGCGAAAGATACGGCATAATCAAGTTCAGCTCCCGGGTCGATCTTTATGTTCCCGGGGATGCCGGTGTGAAGGTACAGACGGGAGATATGGTAAGGGCCGGCGAAACGGTCCTTTTCGAGATCGGTGAAAAGAGGTGACCGCGATGGATCAATGGCAAAAGCCGGGAGGCGATAAACAGCCGAAAAAGGGCGTATATCTGTTGCCCAACACACTTACGCTCTGCGGCATGTTCTGCGGGTTCTATGCCATCATGTCCGCGATCAACGGGAGCTACATCCATGCTGCGTGGGCCATCATCCTTGCGAATATCTTTGACGGCCTCGACGGATGGATAGCCCGTCTGACCAATACGACGACCCGTTTTGGTGTTGAACTCGACTCCCTGTCAGATCTTGTTGCTTTCGGCGTGGCGCCCGCGGTCATGATGTACAAATGGTCCCTTGTCCCGTTTGGAAGGCTTGGATGGGCCGCGGCGTTCCTCTTTGTCGCGTGCGGAGCGCTCCGTCTCGCGCGGTTCAACGTTCAGACCGGCTCACCCGGCTCCAAGGCATTCAAGGGCATGCCGATACCGGGCGCGGCAACGATACTTGCGTCCGTCGTGATTTTCTATTACTGGTATGACGTATCGGAGAGCATTCCGGGCATTCCGGATAGGCATGTCTTCTATCCGATATTCACGATCGTGCTGGCTCTGCTGATGGTCAGCACGCTCAGGTTCCATGGATTGAAGGAGATCGACTTCAAGGAAAAGAAGCCGTTCTGGGTGCTTATCGTGTTCGTGATCGTGCTTTTTTTCCTTCTCGTGCACCCGCAGGCGGCCATATTCGTTTTTGCCATGGCATATCTTTTTTGGGGTATAATTGAAAATATGGTGCTCATCATGAGAAGACGGCGTGAAAAAGCAAAGGAACAGCAGGGCGGAACAGGAGTTCAACCATGAGAATGATCAGGATTTTCGATACAACGTTGCGTGACGGAGAGCAGTCTCCGGGCGCTTCCATGAATGTGGACGAAAAGATCCAGATGGCCAAGCAGCTGGTCAGGCTTGGCGTTGACGTCATCGAGGCGGGTTTTCCCATCGCTTCTCCCGGTGATTTCGAGGCGGTCAAGCGCATTGCCAATGAAGTCCGGGGGACGATGATCGCCGGTCTTGCGCGCGCAAAAGAAGAGGACATCAAGAGGGCCTATGAGGCTGTCAAGGATGCTCCCGAACACCGGATACATACCTTCCACTCGAGTTCGGATATCCATCTCAAATACCAGTACCGCATCGGCCGGGAGGAGGCGTTGAAACGGTCGGTTGCCATGGTGGAACTCGCAAGGAGTCTTGCCGCCGATGTCGAGTTCTCTGCCATGGACGCGACACGAACAGACCTGGATTATCTCGTCGAGCTTGTCCTTGCCGTAGTTGAGGCGGGCGCAACCACGGTCAATATACCGGATACCGTGGGATATACGACGCCGGTGGAGTTCGGCGCCATGATCAAGGCGGTAAAGGCAAAGGTCGGGGATCGGGCGGTCATTTCCGTCCATTGCCACAACGACCTCGGCCTTGCCGTCGCTAATTCTCTTGCTGCCATCCTCAACGGTGCCGGACAGGTGGAATGCACGATCAACGGCATTGGAGAACGCGCAGGGAACTGTTCCATGGAAGAGGTCGTCATGAACCTCGCGACGAGAAAGGACTTCTACCGGGCAGCGACGAATATCCGTACACGTGAGATCATGAGGACGAGCAGGCTCCTGACCCGGATAACCGGCATCCATGTCCAGCCGAACAAGGCGATCGTCGGCGCCAATGCGTTTGCCCATGAGTCAGGTATTCACCAGGACGGGCTGCTGAAGGAAAAGATGACCTACGAGATCATAAAGCCGGAGGACATCGGGCTGAAACAGACCGAACTCGTTCTCGGCAAACATTCGGGCAGGCATGCGTTCAGGGTGCGTCTGCAGGAACTGGGATATGATCTGACGGCGGACGAGGTCGAAAGCGCGTTCGTGAAGTTCAAGCATCTCGCGGACCAGAAGAAGCAGATATTCGATGAAGACCTTGAAACCCTGGTGACGGAAGAGGTCTCCAAGGTCCCCGAGGCCTACAAGCTTGCTGATCTGAAAGTTGCGAGCGGCATGGGCGTGATACCCAAGTCGACGGTCAAAATGAAGATCAGGGGCAGGGCTGTGCAGAAGACCGCAAAGGGCGACGGACCCGTTGATGCCACGTATAAGGCAATAGCCGCGATGACGAAGACGAAGAGCAATCTGCATAAATTCGACGTTAAAGGCATTACCGGGGGCACTGACGCACTCGGGGAAGTCGTTGTGACGCTCGAGGAGAACGGCAAGACCGTCAGAGGGCAGGGTGCTGACACGGATATCATCGTCGCGGCCGCAAAGGCATATATCACTGCGCTGAACAAACTTGCATCCCGCAGGAAATAAGTCAGGAACATATTGCGGGGTCACGGCACCGATAGAACGCGGCCATGCAGGCGATTGGTCTCCTGATCAATGCCGGAGCTGAGCGCGACCGGACAATTGTGCAGCGATCTTCTTTCGCGGTGAGTGACTGAATGTTCGCGAAAACGTCGCAATCATTTCCCTATCAGCAGGCATAACGGGAACAACAGGGATCGGCATATATATATTCGTTGCGCGGAGGCAGGAATGATAAAACCACTTGGTGTTGATGAGCTGTACCGATGCTGTGACCCGTCTGTCTTTACCTTCGGTTCCACTGACGAGATCGAGGAAAAGGACGAGACTATCGGTCAGGACCGCGCGCTCAGGGCGATCGATTTCGGGCTGAACCTTGAGAGCAGCGGTTTTAATATCTTCATGCTCGGTGAGAACGGAACCGGCAAGATGACCACGATCAGGAAGCTGCTGAGCAAAAAGGCAGCTGAGGAACCTGTGCCGCAGGACTGGTGCTACGTATACAACTTCGCAGACCCTGACGCGCCTCTTGCCATATCACTGTCTCCCGGCCAGGCGCCGCTCTTCTACCGGGACATGGACGAACTTGTCAGGACGCTGCAGGCAGAGATCCCGAAGATCTTCGAATCAAAAGAGTACGAAAAACAGAAGAACAAGATCATGGAGGATTTTCAGAAGAGGCAGAAGGCGCTGTTCACCGGACTTGAGGAGGACGCCGAGTCAAAGGGCTTTTCGATCAGAAAGAGCGTGAGCGGTCTTATGATCGTACCGATGAAAAAGACCGGAGAGCCGCTTACCGAAGAGGAGTATGAAGCCCTTGACAGCACGACGAAAGGAAAGATCGATGAGATCGGAAAGCAGCTGCAGGAGAAATTGAACGATATCGTCAGGGAGGTCAGGGAAGGAGAGAAGACCCTTAAGACGCAACTGGCGGCACTTGAGCGCGAGGCTGTGCTCGCAGTTGTCGGACATCTGATGGACGATCTGAAGCAGAAGTACCGGGAACACGAAAAGATCTCTGCCTATCTCGGCGAGGTTACGGAAGATATACTCAACCACCTGGACGATTTCAAATCTCAGGAAGAGCAGGCCCCGCCTCTCCCCTTCATGCGCATGCAGAAGAACGAGCCCACGTACACCCGCTACATGGTAAATGTGCTGGTCACCAACAAGGACGGAAAGGGAGCGCCCTGCATCTATGAGAGCAACCCGACCTATTTCAACCTTTTTGGCAGGCTTGAGCACAAGTTCCAGTACGGTGTCGCGACAACGGATTTCTCCATGATCAAGTCAGGGTCGCTGCACCGGGCCAATGGCGGCTACATCGTGATAGACGCTCTTGATCTCCTCAGGAACATGTTCTCCTATGAGGCACTGAAACGTTCGATCAAGAACAGGGAGATCAGGCTTGAGGACATCTGGGAGCAGTACCGGCTGATCTCGACGACGACGGTACGGCCCGAAGCGATCCCTTTGTCGGTCAAGGTAATCCTTGTCGGGACACCGTATATTTACTATCTTCTGCACAGCCTGGATGAGGAGTATCGCGAACTCTTCAAGGTGAAGGCCGATTTTGACAGCAGGATGGATTCCACGGACGAAACGGTCCACAAGTATGCAGCCTTTATTGCCACTACGGCGAGGAAGGACAAGACGCTTCCATTCGACCGTACGGGCGTGGCCAAGATCGTCGAATACGGCGCAAGGCTTGCCGGACACCAGAAGAAGCTCTCATCGCAGTTCAGCGAGGTGAACGACCTTGTCAGGGAAGCGAGCTACTGGGCCAAGCAGGCTGGCAGTCCCATCGTGAAGGACAGCCACGTGGAAAAGGCGCTTCAGGAAAAGATCTACCGGAACAACAGGATCGAGGACCGTATTCAGGAGATGATGGTCGAGGGAACGATCATCGTTGACACGGACGGCCGGAAGGTCGGACAGATCAATGGTCTTGCGGTCCTGGGCATGGGCGACTACATGTTCGGGAAACCTTCGCGGATCACGGCCCGGACGTATACCGGCAAGGGCGGCGTGGTAAATATCGAGCGCGAGACCAAGATGAGCGGCAAGATCCATGAAAAGGCGATATTGATCATATCCCATTATATCAACAGCACCTACGCCCGGAAGAAGCCGATAAGTTTTTCGGCGTCCATCACCTTTGAACAGCTCTACGACATGGTCGAAGGCGACAGCGCCTCGTGCGCCGAACTGCTTGTCATCCTGAGCAGCCTTTCAGGCGTCCCGCTCAGGCAGGACCTCGCGATCACCGGGTCCATGGACCAGCATGGGGATGTGCAGCCCATAGGCGGGGTCAACGAGAAGATCGAAGGGTTCTTCGACCTCTGCAAGGTCCGCGGTCTTGACGGCACGCATGGCGTTGTCATCCCCCGGAAGAACCTGAACAATCTCATGCTCAAGAAAGATGTCATCGACGCTGTCAGGAACGGGACATTCAGCATCTATGCGATCGGCAGGGTGGAGGAAGGCATTGAGCTCTTTACCGGCATGTCCGCCGGCGAACTGCAGGATGACGGAACATGGCCCGAGGGTACGATCAACCACCTCGTGATGAAGCGCCTTGATGAGATCACCCAGGCATACAAGGACAAGGAAAAGAAGGAAGACCAGAAGGACAAAGAAAACAACAATAAATGAAACGTCTTTGGCATTTTTTTTCTTTTGCCTTGCTGTTGGTGATCACTTTTCCTCTGGCTATACTGCCGTCTCCGCTTGCCCTCCGGGTGGGGGATGCCCTTGGCCTAATTGCCTATATCTTCTGGGGCAGCAGACGAAAGATCGCCCTTGAGAACCTTCAGGGCGCTGTTGACCGCGGCGCCCTCGTCCTCGACACCGGTCCCCGATCAGTTATCAGAAAGAATTTCATGAACCTCGGCAGGTCTTTCATCGAAGTGCTCAAGATATATTATGGATTCGGTGAAAGCGTCTTCAGGCACGTGGAGATACGCGGAGTGGAAAACTACCGTCAGGCCGAGAAGAAAGGCAAAGGGGTCCTCTGTATTACCGCACACTGCGGCAATTGGGAACTGCTGGCAGTTTATGTGTCAGTGAACGTCGCCAGGATTGCCATCGTCGCGCGGAAGCAGGACAATCCCTTCATGAACAGATTGATCGAAAAGACACGGGAGAAATACGGCAATAACGTCATTTACAAAGAGGGGGCGCTGAAAGGAATACTCTCTTCCCTGAAAAGGAAAGAACTCGTCGGCATTCTCATTGACCAGAGCGTCATCAGATCAGAAGGTATTGTTGTACCATTCCTCGGGAAGAATGCCTACGCGATGAAAACGCCCGCGATCCTGGCGAGGAAGACCGGGACCCCTGTTGTCCCTGCGTTCATCAGGCGGACCGGAGACGGCCGCCATATCATTGAGGTGGGAGAGGAAATCCCCCTTGTCAGCTCCGGAGACAGTGAAGCGGCGCTCAGGCAGGATACGGTAAATTTCCTGAAGCCGCTCGAGGACTACATCAAGAAATATCCTTCAGACTGGCTCTGGATCCACCGGAGGTGGAAGAGGATCAAGGAGTAACGCCTTCCCGGTCTCCCCGTTCAGCAGACTTCAACTTCCCACGGTCTGCGTTGACGCTGACCACAATGATCAGTAATCTGGCTTTCCTTCTCCGTTATTCTCCCGACGGCTCAAACCAGTTATGTGTTTTGCCCTGTACACTGTGACAATTGAATGTGCAGTTCGTGGGATGACTTCCGAGAACTGAGTAATCCGCTGCATCCATGGTGCCATACTGGTCACTTCCTGTTCCTGAATAGTGCTTATACTGCATTTCGTCATAGGTCCATCCTGACGATGTATTCGAACCGTGAACATTATGGCAGGCTATGCAGTTCATGGAGGAGTTTGTGGTCCCCCTGTAAGACCATCCTCCGCCCTGAACATGGAAATAATGCAAATTGGTATACAAGTTCGTCCAGAACAGAGGGTTATCGTACGGTTTTCCGGTACCCAATCCATTTTTGTCCCTGAACAGTGTCAGGATATTCGGAATGTTATACGGAGGCTGGCCGTCACCGTATATAT
>VEOY01000034.1 GCA_012026685.1 Nitrospirota bacterium | reverse complement strand
GGACAGCAGGCTCCTCATCCCCTGCTCTGCCCTGATCGGCGGCGCCCTGCTCTGTGCGGCTGACATCATCAGCAAATCGATACTGCCGCCCATGGAATTCCCGGCCGGGATCGTGACCGCCATCATCGGGTCGCCCTAATTTCTCTATCTGCTCAGGAGGAAGAATGTCCTCAGCATCTGATCAGAGGATACTTGAACTGCGCTCGGTGTCGTTTTCTTACAGCAGGCAGCGTTCCCTTATCCGGGGACTGTCCCTTTCGGTCGGTGAAGGTGAATTCATCGGACTTCTGGGTGCCAACGGTTCAGGGAAATCCACCATACTGAAGCTGGGAAGCGGCATACTGAGACCCTCGGGAGGAGATATCCTCCTCTGGTCCAAACCGCTGCATACCTACCATAACAGGGACCGGGCAAAGCTTATCAGTTATCTTCCCCAGACGCTCGACATCGCCGTTCCTTTTACGGTACGCGAACTCGTCAGCATGGGCCTGTACCCCTACGACATTCCTCCTGCAATGAGCGTTGACAGCGCCCTCGACATGGTAGGGCTGCAGGGCAAGGCATCAGCATACCTTACCGACCTGAGCGGCGGTGAAAAAAGAAGGACATTTATCGCCATGACCCTTGTCCAGGGTGCAGGGCTTCTCATGCTTGATGAACCGCTCGCCAACCTCGACATCAAATACCAGATAGAACTGGTGCGTCTGCTGAAGACATTACGCACCGAGAAGAACATCTCGGTCATCATGGCGCTCCATGACATTAACGTGGCGCTTCAGTTTTCAAAGGTCATACTGGTAAAAGACGGTGCCATGCTCGGCAGCGGCAGGCCGGAGGAAATCCTTACGGATTCCCTGATAAAAGACGCTTTTGATGTCAGGGTAAACATCATTCGGCAGGCTGACGGCGTTTCGTACATTCACTACGGAGACAATGCCTGAAATGACCACAACACTCTATCTCATCCGGCACGGGGAAACGGACGGCGGCGATACAAAGCGCTATCACGGAAGTATTGACATCCCTCTGTCAGACAGGGGCAGGCAGCAGGTTGCCGAAAAGGCTGTTGCCCTGACGCAGCATCTCAGCCGGGGGATCACAGCCCGGTATCTGAGTTACCTGCGCGATGTGCACGGCGCGACAGAGGGTTCCGAAGATCCTGGAAAGGATGCGCGGGAGCTTTCTGCCGTATATTGTTCAGACCTTTCCCGGGCAGCAGAAAGTGCCGAGATCATCTGCGCGGCGCACGGTCTCTCTCCGGTCAGGGTGGCCGCACTCAGGGAACGGAGTTTCGGCGTATGGGAAGGTATGTCCTTTGCGGAAATCAGGGAGCGTTATCCTGAAGCGTTCGGTGCGTGGGCTTCCAATCCTCTTGCATACTCCCCTGTCGGCGGTGAGCCCACTCGTGAAGTGAAGGACAGGGTGATCGCCGCCGTTGATGCCATTCTCCGGGATAATGCAGGACGCCCTGTTGCCATCGTCGCCCACGGAGGTGTCAACAGGATCATTTTATGTCATGTCCTCGGAATGCCGCTCGACAATATCTTCAGGATCGAACAGGATTATGCAGCATTGAACATCATAGAGTTCTGGGAGAAATATCCCGTTCTCAAGCTGTTGAACGGATAGGTTTTCAGACAGGCTGCTTTCAGCAGCACAAGGACGCGCAAGGGGAAGTGAGGTGAGAGCCCTCCACTGCCCCGCAACTGTAAAGGGAACGAAAGCATGGAAAAGCCACTGTATGCCTCAGGCAGATGGGAAGGCCGGCGAGTAGGATGCCCTGAGTCAGGATACCCTGCGTGCTTCTCACCGAAGACCCTTCGAGGGAAGAGGAGGTATCACTTGAGACACAATACGGGATAACTGCAGCGCTGTCGCACATGTTCTGACTTCACATTTATGAAATATAAAGGAGACTATGGGATGAAAAAATATCTGATGCTGATACTGATGCTGGCGGTGTCGCTTCCGGCATGGGCGGAAGAAACGGCATTGTCGCTTGACGAAGTGGGCGTCACCGCGACACGGGCCGAAGAAGATGTCGATAAGATATCGTCGAACGTAACGGTCATCACCCAGGATGACATCAAGAAATCTACCGCAACCACGGTTCAGGACCTGCTCAGGAACGAGGCAGGCATCATTGTACGTGACCTTTACGGCACGGGGACAAAATCCACGGTCGACATGAGAGGGTTTGCCCGCGGCCTGAACACTGCCATTCTCCTGGACGGCAGGAAACTGAACGAGATCGACCTGAGCGGCGTTGACTGGAATACCATCCCCCTTGAGAACATTGAGAGGATCGAGATCGTCAGGGGAAGTGAAAGCGTGTTATACGGCGACAATGCCATGGCCGGTGCCATCAACATCATCACCAAGAAGGGATATGCCATGAAGCCGGAGATTGTGCTGGATGCGAGGGCAGAAAGCTATAACGGTCATACGGAGCTCGGAACGCTGACCGGTGGCACAGACAGGCTCGGCTATTTCTTCTTCCTGAAACACCGCCAGACCAGCGGGTACAGGGAAAACAGTGATTTCACTGCTGCGGATATGAGCACACGGCTCAACTTCAAGCTCACTGACTATCTCTCATTCGACGTTTCTGCAGGCTATCATACTGACGACGAGGGTCTGCCGGGCGGCCTCACGGAGCAGGAAGTGAAGGATGACCGCAGACAGTCAACAAAACCCGATGACCACGTGAGCTATGATCAGCGATACATCGCTACCAAGGCAAATATCGCTCTTGGTTCATGGGGTGACCTTGAGTTGGGATACAGCTACAATGACAAGAAGTTTGACTCCGACCTCTTCTTCTTCGGCCTTCCCTTCAACGTACAGAGGGACACGGCGACCTCAGGCATAAAAGCAAAACTGACGGTCGATACCCGGCCCTTTAATTTGCGGAATCTTCTTGTGGCTGGAATCGATTATGATGACGCCACTGTCACCAATGCAACAACGTTCTTCGGCTTTACCACGGATTCTGACATCAAGAAATCAGATACCGGCCTGTATATTCAGGATGAACTCTTCCTCACAGACAGGCTGTCCCTCAGCCTCGGCTACCGGTATGCCAACACGAAGTTCAGCGACACGGTGTCAGGGTTCGGATCAGTATCTGATGAACAGAGGTTCACGGAGGATGCATACCGGGCAGGGGTGACGTATAACTATGCCAAGGGTTCCAAGGTCTTTGTCAATTACGCGAAAGGCTACCGCCTGCCCACCACAGACGAACTCTTCGATTTCGCAGGCTTCATTACAGAACTCAAGCCTGAGCGATCCGACACCGTTGAAGCAGGCATTGTCCATGCGTTCGGCAATCGTCTCCAGGCGCGCATCACACTCTTTACGATGGATGTAAACGACGAGCTCTTTTTCAACCCTGCCGGGGGGACGTTCGGACTGGGCGCAAATGAGAATCTGGACAAGACGCGCCATAATGGTGCCGAAACCGGCTTCACAGCAGCGGTTACCGACAGCATCAACGTCTTCGGGAACCTCACGTATACAGACGTCAAGTTCAAATCGGGCCCGTATGATGGAAAACACATTCAGCTCGTTCCGAACTATAGCGCGAGCGTGGGGGCTGATTTCCGTTTTCTCAAATCATTTCTTTTTGCCGCGAATGC
>VEOY01000077.1 GCA_012026685.1 Nitrospirota bacterium | reverse complement strand
CGATAAAATATCATAATATTATACTGCCGCGGTTTCATCTTTTCAAAATCATCTTGTAATCAGCAGTAAGATGGCAGATACTGCTGCGTACACGTAAACAGAAAGCCTGTCCCTTCATTGGCCATCCGGCAGGAACTCCGGCGGTAACGAGTGATCAGTGAACAGCGCAAAGCAGAGCCGAGACGACTGATGCAGATGAAAAGGAGAACGCGAAAAGTACCACGGATGAGCCTATCTAGCGGGAATTATAGGGCAACATATCTACGGGAACTTGAAATTGACAGCGGACCCGGTTAGAGATAGATTTGAAGTAGGAGCTCTGGCAGCACAACGCTGCCGAGACTTCTTAAAAGAGGCCGAAGAAAGTGAGTCGCGAGTGAAGGACCGGACTGACCGCAGTAAGAGGGTAGTCCGGTTCTTTGCTTTCAGACTGACTGTTGGATCAAAAACCGGCTGAACAAGAGGGGAGGATGACATGGTAGAAGTACAAAGACTCCTGGATCTGAAGAAGAAGGGCTACTGGACGATTGCTCCGGAAACAACCGCTTATCAGGCGCTTGAGATCATGGCGGCCAAGGATGTCGGCGCACTGATGGTCGTCGCGACGGGGAGGAAACTGCTGGGAATTTTCACCGAGCGGGACTATTCGAGGAAGGTGGTTCTCATGGGAAAGTCCTCGAAGAACACCCTGGTCAGCGAGCTCATGACCCCGTCGGTCTATTGCGTGAGCCCGGATGACACGATGGAGTACTGCATGGCGCTCATGAACGACAGGCATGTACGCCACCTGCCGGTCATAGAAGACGGCAAACTGGTCGGATTGGTGAGCATCCGCGACGTGGTGAACACTATCATCCATGAGAAAGAGACGACCATCAAGGACCTGGAGCAGTATATAACGAGCTAAGACCGCACATGGCCGGAAGCAGACAGGACAGAGGAAGTCGTCTGTAGAGGAAGCGGGATCTGAGCGTTCACAGATAAGAAGAGCCTGCCATCTCTGCAAGCCCTTGAATTTTCTGGCCTCCCCACGTAGTTAATTCGTCTGCGGCCGCAAGAATAGACCCGATGCGTTCGTCTCTCCTGATGCTGCCGGAGATCACCATACTGCGCCGTACAACTGAAGCAGGGAGTATTGCTCACTTCGTTACCGATCTTCTGCGACTTGCCGGGAAATGAAATAAGAGATATATTCAAACTATGAGCAATCAGGAGCAGAATGCGATCAAGAACAGCTGGCACGGTCCATAACCTGTTCCCTGTGAGGTGAAGCTTATGCCAGTGCAAAGAGAAAGGTCGGAAATATATCTGCTGACTCGATATCTCGTGGCGCTCCTTATTGTTTGTTTGACGATCGGGTTATCTGCTGCGGAAACGCATGATCCGTTAAGCCGAAAACTCGAGAGGCTCTCTAACCTTCATGGCAGTTTCACGTTTGCGGTCATCGGAGACACCCGTTCGGGCGGCGATGACTACCGCGGGCTCCTTCTGCGTCTGATGGAACGGAGCCCGGATTTCGTTGTGAATACGGGAGACATGGTGAACTCCCCCGGCAAAAGGGTATGGGCAGATTTTTGGGAGCAGTCGAGGCCTGTCAGTGTGCCTTATTTCCTTACCGTCGGGAACCACGACGTCGATGACAAAAAAAGTGAAGAACTCTATAAGAATGTGGTGGACCTTCCCGGAAACGAACTCTATTACTCCTTTACGGTCAACGACTCTCTCTTTATTATTCTGGATTCAAACATCCCCGGTCAGGACAGGAAGATCACCGGCGATCAATACACGTGGCTCGAAGAGGTGCTCTCCGCGTCCGGTCACAAGCATAAATTCGTGTTCGTGCATCATCCGCTCTATCCCGAGAAAGGGATGGGGTTTCACTACGGCGGAAGTCTTGATAAGTATCCGGAAGATAGGGACCGCCTTGCGGCACTCTTTAAGAAGTTCAGTGTGACCATTGTCTTTGCCGGCCACGAACACCTTTATCTCCGGAAAATGGTGAACGGCGTTATGCATATCATCACCGGCGGCGGGGGAGCTGTACTCTATGCGCAGGAGGAGCAGGGAGGATATTATCACTTCCTGCTGGTGACGGTGGACGGGAACAAGGTGAAGGGAGAAGTAATAGATATCAGGGGAAACGTGAAAGACGCGTTCCAGCTATAGCCGAGCCAGCTGCAGGCCTATGTGGCTGCCCCCGGATACGTTCGGCGCCAGAGGTGTTTGGCCAGGGCCGCCCTCCTCTTCTCCGGCTTTATCCCGTCCGGAGCGGCTCCATCCTCTGCAGGTCATAAAGGTCGCGGTAGCGGTCGCTCCTGGCCAGGAGTTGCTCATGCGTTCCCTGTTCCACCACCCGTCCTTCTTCGATCATCAGGATGAGATCCGCCTTTATGACCGTGGAAAAATGGTGGGCTATGATAAAGGCGGTTTTTCCTTCCATAAGACGGTCTATGGTCTTGTTCAGCTCCGCTTCCGTTATGGCGTCCAATCCGGCAACCGGTTCATCGAATATGAAGAGAGGGGCGTCTTTCAGGATAGCACGGGCGATAGCTATCCGCTGTCTCTGCCCCCCTGAAAGATTGGCACCGCCCTCTTTAAGGTACGCCTCGTAACCGCCGGGAAGGCCTTTGATGAAATCATGGACCTGCGCTGCTTTCGCGGCAGCCATTATTTCCCCGAGGCTTGCTGCAGGTCTGCCGTACGCGATATTTTCGCGGATAGTCCTATGAAAAAGGAGGGTTGCCTGAAGCACGACGCTTATCTGCTCGCGAAGGGACCTGAGCGTATACCGGCGAATGTCCGTTCCGTCTATCAGGACCCGGCCCTTCCAGGGATCATGAAACCTCAGAAGCAGGTTCACGACCGTGGATTTCCCTGTGCCGCTTGAGCCGATCAGGGCTACCCTCTCTCCTGCCCTCGCCGTAAAAGAGAGGTGGTGCAACACCGGCACGCCGGGCAGATAGCCGAACGTCACGTCTTCAAAGACGACCTCGCCTTTGAAAGGAGGGGCATCGACAGCATCCGGAGCGTCCGCAACACCGACCCTGGTCTCCAGCAGATCTGCAACCCTCTCTCCGCACACGAGCGAACTGCTGAAGTCTATCATCAATTCGGAAAGACCTCCCACCGGTTTGTAGAGGTCCCTCAGATATGAAACGAACACGATGAGAGCACCGGGTGTTATGAAACCGGCGAGGACCCTTTGGGCGCCGAAATACACGACCAGCGCGGTGCCAACGGCGGTCATCACTCCGACGATCCTTCCAAAGCCTTTGCTGACCTTTGTTGCCTCAAGGATCGCGTCCAGGCTCTGCCCTGTCTCCTCCGCAAAAAGTTCTTTTTCCTGCTCTTCGCGGGCGAAGGCCTGCACCACCTGTTTCGAGGTCACCGTCTCCTGGACAAGTGACGCCACCTCGCTCTCTTTCTCCCTTCTTCTTCGGGTCAGCCGGGCAACCTTGACGGAGTAATACAGCGATATCAGATACAGGGGCGGGGCTACGGCAAGGGCCGCCGCAGTGAGCTGCCAATCGAGCAGGAACATGGTAACACCGATACCTGCAAAGGTGAAAAAGAAGTTCACCAGGGTCTGGATATGCTGGGTGATCAGAAGCTTCAGGGAATCGATATCCGAGGTCAGCCTGACGATAAAATCCGCGGATCTTCCTGTCCCGCTTTCGATCAGCTGAAGGTGTCCGAAGACCTGTTGCCTGATGTCGTTTGCCGCTCTTTCTCCCGCTGCCGCCATGAAGTATTTGCGAATGAAGGTAAAGAGACCTTCCAGAAAAAATATCACCACGATGCCCGCGCATAAAAGTGCCAGCAGCGTCGACTTCTCATGGTCTGCCAGGGATGACGGGATCATGATCTGCTGAGGTACCGGCTTATCCAGAAGGATGTGATCGAAAATGAGCTTGAGAGGCCAGGGCTTGAGCAGATTCATGACCGTGGCGGCGATAAGCGCAGCGTACCCCATGGAAAAAAGTTTCCCGTATTTCCTGAGCTGGGGTAAAAGAGCCCGGTATAACCGGTATCCTCCCCTCAGTTCATTGTTTCCAAAGGAACGAGCCCGCTCTTTCATCATTTCCTTGCCTGACCCCTGACCATACGCATCTGTCATTGCCTCAGGGATGGCGCTTCGGAAATCTCTTATTCAAAAGATCCCGCATGAGCCGACGACATCCCTTGAACGTCCGGGAGGCCTTATTCTCACATCGAGAGGCGGGTTAGATGATGCTCCGCCTCCACCAGCACCCGCCAGAGGTTTTCGCTCTCGCCCAGTTCAAGCTTTATAAGGTAATAGCTGATGCTGAGGCTCGTGCGGGCCCTGAAGACTTCGACCTGCCGGAGAAAATCATGGTCCAGCTGTCTGGCCTCATTCAGGTATCTCTGAAGAAAGACTGTTTCACTGACCTTGTTATGGACCTCCTGCATGCCGTAAAACTGGTTCCGGAACTGCGCAAGGAATGTGCCCACATCGAAGGCAGGAGGCATGGTATAGGAACTGCCGAAATCAATGGCAGCAACAAACCGGGACGAGGGGTCGTCAGAATCCTGTCCGATAAAGATGTTCTTGGGATGGAAATCTCCGTGTCCCTGGATCAGTTTGTCCGGGTGTTTGCTGTATAGGGACGTTTCGAACGCGGCCACCTTGTTCATGATCTCCTGCGCCTTCCGGGTATGACGATTGTCCGTCCGATAAAAGGCCGAGAGATAGAATTCGAGCCGACGACGTTCATCCGAGAAGAACTCTTCAGGCGGAGCAATGTGCAACCTGCAGTTGTGGAGCCGGGCCAGCCACTCTGCCGCCATTTCCAGATGATTCCTGGCTTCCCGCGGCTCGGCCTCAACCAGCCTGTCAAAAAGCGTTTTGCCCCTGATCCCCTCCTCGAGGGTCGTAAGACTGTCCTGATCATTCCCGAGCGGCTTCGGGACCCGAAATCTCCCTTCCCCGAATCCGTGGCGGCGGATCTCTTCCATCACTTGCGCCCTGCGGGCGGCGGAACGCCAGGCCGCCAGGTTTTTGTGCTTCTTGGTCACGTATCTCTCCCGGATGTCGCCGCCACTGCCGGTCCCAATGGTGATCTCCGTTACCTGGGTGCTGGTTGAGCCCGACCGGGGGATCTCTTTGAAAAAAGGACGGCAGCGACCTGCCCTGACTTCAGAGGCCAATTCCGCCGCAGTCGAGACAGGATGATCAAAAATGGTGGGATAGAGGCCGGCATAGCTCAGCGCATGGCTATCGGTGCCGGCTATCGCGGTAAACTTTAGGTGATGCCAGTCGCGCAGGCCGCGGTCGCCTTCGGCCACGGTATGATTCGAACTGAATATTTCGACGCCGAGGATGAGGGAATGAAATAAATTGTCGCGGGACGGGATATTCTCATGCCGGTAGGGATGCGCCCAGATGATCGCGGCCCCGGGAAAATGCGTTCTTATGGTTTCCAGTGAAGTGCCTTTTTCGATGGAAGCATCTGCGCCGTAGACGAGGACATCGCCCAGTTCCGGGGTGGTCACTTCCTGACCGGACAGGATCAGATAGTGATCGGGCACTTTGATGTTGCGCCGCAATTCGGCGATCTCTTCAGGAGGCCATACGTAATGATGATCCGTGAGCACCGTACCCTGCAGGCCTATGTCAAAATTATGCTGCACAACCCCGGCAGCGCCCACCGTGCTGCAGTCGGAATGCTCGGCCGTGTGGCAGTGCATTTCAAGGATCATGATCAGTCTCCATCCGGTTGAAAACTCTTCATTGCGCTCCTGCGCTTAATAACAATCTATCTCGACCGCGTCTATAATTCAAGGGTGCTTTATGTGGTAAGATGGGACTATAAGAAGTGTGCGGAGATCCTTGACGCCGCTTTATAGTGAGGTATTATGGGTTTAGGCAGATCCAGGGAGCAATACATCACTTCTCTTTTTTGCATGAGCTGGGCGATCAATAGTTCCGAAGATACTCCGAAAATGCAGACAAACAAAAGATTCAGAAAGGTCCTTCTCGTATCGTTTTCCCTGATCGCTGCGTGCATATTCTCCGGCTGCGCGAGCCTGCCGAATGTTTCAGAGATAATGGAGGATGTACCTGCCGGGGGGAGATCTCCGGAGATCGTCAGCGCCAAAGGTACACTGCCCGAACAGACCAGCAGGAAGATCATAAAGAAAATCAAGCGCTTTTCCGGCGTGAGCGACATTATCGAGAAGCAGACCCTGGCATTGGAGGACGTGAGCGGCAGGCCGCTTGTCACAGGCAACAGGGTCACCCTTCTGGTAGACGGGCCTGAGACATACGGCGCAATGCTGAAGGCTGTGAGGGAGGCAAAGAACAATATCAACCTCGAAACCTATATTTTCGAGGATGACGGCGTCGGACGGCTCTTCGCCGAGGAGTTTCTGAACAAGCGGGCCGAAGGCGTTCAGGTCAATATCATCTATGACACCGTGGGCTCAATAAATACGCCACCTGCTTTTTTTCAGCGCCTGCGCGACGGCGGGATCAACGTCCTCGGGTTCAACCCGGTCAATCCCCTTATGGTCTTTACCGGGGAGCGGTACCTGGCCCAGCGGGACCACCGTAAAATTCTCGTTGTGGACGGCTCGACCGCCTTCACGGGCGGCGTGAACATAAGTCATGTTTACTCCAGCAGCATGTCCGGGATGGCCAGTGAACACGAGCAGGAGGAGTTGGAAGACAGAGAGATCAGGGAAGCCTGGCGGGATACGCATGTGCGGATCGAAGGCCCGGCGGCCGCTGAATTCCAGAGGCTCTTTTTCGAGACCTGGAAGGACCAGAAGGGGCCCGAACTTCAGGACAAGAACTATTTTCCTCAGCCGGCCCCAAAGGGAAGCGACTTGGTGCAGGTGATCGCCAGCTCTCCCGGAGAACTGAACCGGGTCACCTTCATTATGTATGTCGCGGCTTTTTTGAACGCGCAGCGCTCCATCCATCTGACCACGCCGTACTTTGTCCCCGACAAACAGGTGATGACGGCTCTTACTGATGCTGCCGCGCGAGGGCTCGATGTGAAGATCATCCTGCCTGAGGAGAGCGATTCAAGGCTCGCCCTCTCTGCCGGCCATTATCGATACTCAACACTCCTGAAGGCGGGAGTAAAGCTTTATTAACGACGAAAGCCGATGCTGCATGCGAAGACCTCAGTGGTAGACGGGGTCTGGACAACTGTCGGATCCACAAACATGGACCGTTGGAGTTTTCTCCATAACAACGAGGTGAACGCGGTCATCATCAGCAGCGATTTTGCTTCCGAGGTGGAAGCCCTGTTCGAACGCGATCTGGCGCAGTCCAGGGAGGTGGTCCTCGAGGAATGGAGATCGCGGCCTCTTTTACCCCGCATCATGGAGTGGTTCGCGCACCTCTTCAGGCGCTATCTGTAGCGCTGCTGCCGGCAATGGTCAAGACCTCAAGAGAGGATCTTTTTCCCCAATTATCTGCTTCGGTGCATGTTGCACGATCCATATTTTGTGACAGAATGAAATAATCAGCCTCAACAAGAATCGTAAAGAAAGGAGAAGGTTATGAAAAAAAGTTCATGGTTGTCCGTTGCGGTCAGTCTATCTTTTCTCTCCCTGTTGTTTTTGTCGGGACTCGTGACAACCGCCCGGGGGTACGACGACCGAAGCAAGACCGGCGTTAAAGAGGAAGCGGCAGGCGCCCCTGCAGTAAAGGGAGGCTACTCGGAGGAGAAGGAAAAGTTCAAGAATGAAACGCGGAAAAAACTTGAAGACCTAGGCAAGAAAATGGACGAACTGGAAGCAAAGGCAAAGGAAGCCGGCTCGAGGGTCAAGGCCGAAGCGAAGGAAGAGCTGCAGGAACTGAAGAAGAAGCGCGCAGCGCTAAAGGAAGACCTGGAAAAGCTCGAGGCATCGACCAGGGAGACGTGGGAATCTGCCAAGAAAAAATTCAAACAAGAGATGGATGAGCTCGAGAAAAAATACGATAAGTTGCGCGCCAAGTTTAAATAGAACGAATCCCTGACGGCGTCGAATGGGTGTATGCTCCGAAAAGCATTGCGGCCCTTCTGCCGTCAGAATATTCCTGAAAGTGCCAACCGGGATTCCTTCGGGCCGATCCCCATGAGCGCGAACTGTCAGGAGTCTGGTATGCGTGTGATCTGCGCCGGACCCGGCCGGCAGCCGATCAATTCCTGTTTTTCAGGAGAAGGACAACACCGATCGCGATAGCTCCGCCCCCTGCCCAGGTCGGCACGTTTACGGTCTCCTTCTCTTTGACCTGAAACTCGAGCGGGCCGAGTTTTGCTTCGTGAGTCTCCTTCGTGTAGGTGAACTGACCGTAGACCAGCCCGAGCACGCCGACAATGATCAGTATTATTGCGATGATCCTGATATTACTCATGTGCTTTACCTCCGTAGTGTCCGGGAAGTCCGTGAATGCAATGGCCTGAGGGGCAGCCGCCCGTTCCCTCACTTCAGGCGATGGATGAGCCAGAGAAGCACCACGGCACCCACAGTCGCTGTTACAAGGGAACCGATAAGGCCGAAAGAAGCAATGCCAAGGAACCGAAAGATAAAGCCTCCGATGAGCGATCCAAGGATCCCGACCACGAGGTCTCCTATCAGGCCAAATCCGCGACCTTGCATTATCTTTCCCGCAAGCCAGCCTGCCACTGCCCCGATAATGAGAAACCACAACCAGTGCATATATTCCCTCCGTTGATCTTTAACCCGTCAGGCGAAGAACATACCGCTATTATATGAATGATATAACGTTATTCCGGCCAAGACAAGGAACTTTTTGAGAATCCGGCGATATTGTTGCTCATGCTCAGGCTATGAGACCGCATCGGCTTGACTTGTCTGAATTTTCTGGTAGGTAGTAATTATGGAATGTGCGGCGGATAAAGATCGTGTTCTGTTAAAGAAAGGAAGATGTCATGGTCAAGACAGCGTTGTTTGTTCGATTGGAGGCAAAACCCGGAAAAGAGGCTGAATTGGAGGAATTTCTCCGAGGGGGGCTTGCGGTGGTCATGGAGGAACCCGCTACCATCGCCTGGTTTGCGCTTCGTTTTGGACCGTCGACCTTCGGGATCTTCGACGCCTTCCCTGACGAGGCGGGGCGTCAGGCCCACCTCTCCGGCCGTGTTGCTGCTGCGCTGATGGCAAAGGCATCTGAAATGCTGGCGCAGCCGCCCGCTATCGAGAAGGTCGAAGCCCTCGCAGCCAAGCTGCCGGACTAAGCCGCGTCTGCGGATATTCAGGGACAGACTGCTTTGTAGAGCAGTTCGTCTGCGCCGGCAATATTGAACCACGCTGATCCCGCAGCACCGGCTCCTTCGAGAAGCCGCGCTTTTCTGTTCTTGCAGTCGATTTCGTAGAGATACTCGGAACTTTGAGTCCTGGTCCGGACCAGTACCGTGTTGCCCTCCGTATTCTTTACGCTTGCCGCATCATACGACCACGTGTCGCCATACGTACTCTGCTGAAGGACTTTCCAATCTGCCTGCTCTGCTCCGGCAGAGCCGAAACACCACAAAAAAGCACCCATGCACATTATTGTCACTCTTAAATGGGACTTCATTTCACTCCCCTTTCCTGTTGTCGCAATGATCAGCCATTGAAACATCGGAAGTGCATATCACGCCATATCTGAATTATAGCAACACTTGAGACGGTTAATTACAAAAGCAGAGAGGAATGTGGGAGAGCAAAGCGTCGGCGGTTCAGTTCCTGCTTCCTGTTTTTTCGCCCGCCTAACGGGCCGCGGTCTGGAGTGTCACCTGGTGCATGCGCTCTTTTGTCTTGATTGCGAGGTAGTCATTCCTGTCCAGTTCAAAGAGCTGTTTTCTGAAGCGGGCCGTGAGATCGTACCATTCGCTGATCCTCATGCTGAAGCGTCCTTCTTCGGGATAGCGCAGCGTATTCATATAGGACTGGATGGCTAAATAGTACCGGACCGCGTTGCGTTCGATCGCCCCGCGGGGCCCGCCGACATAGACGGGGCTGCCGCTGCTGTCCGTCCCGGTCACCGTGAACCCCACCTTGCCCGCACCGAGTGTTGCGAAATAGGCCTTGCCCGCAAGTCGCAGCGCCGCGCTGTCGCTGTAGGTATAACTGACATGGACAAACGTCCTTCCTCCGTCAATGGGCAGGGCCTCGAACCTCATCCTGTGGTCCCTGGTGCCGAAAGGGCCTGCATCCGCGCTGAGCATGATATCCAGATACCCCGGTTGCTGATCAACGTTCCGATACTGATAGACAACCTGCCGTGTGTCTTCAGGAGCCTGATAGACCTTGCGGCCGATATAAAAGGTCAGGAGTTCGGCAGACTGCAGGTCCGTGCTGGCGCAGGCCTTGACATTGGGATGGAGTGACACGATATCGCACCAGTTTGCCGGTTTCTTGAGCACTTTGACCACGCTGTTGAAGGGATAATCGAAGATGCCGTAAACATCCACTTGCACCCTGTCGTCTTTTTCAAAGGACTCAAGAAAAAGAGGCAGGCCGAAGCCGTTTGTCTCAAGCCTGGTCATGTTCCTCAGATAGGCATTGCGCAGGATGTCCCCAGCCTGCCCGGATTTTTCAACAGCCGATGCGGAACCGATTGAAAGAAAGACCACGGCAGCGACCGTGCAGAGGAAAATTTTCGGAAGGTTTCCGGTCTTGTGCGTCTGATCGCTGCTCACAAAGAACGGCTTGAAGGTACTCATATAATATTTTAACAGGGAAACAGGCTCCTTTTCCATATCATGCGACCGGCTCCGTCCGGACATCCGACCGGACGATCATGATCCTGCGGGCCGCGTCCCTCAGGTACGGATGAACTTTCTGCGAGGTGCTATTTTTCAGAGTATGCGCTTGATCTTGGCGAAAGCCTCTTCTATAATGTGCGGCTCAGGCAGGAACGTGGACCTGAAATACACGCCGTCCTCCTGGCGTCCAAAACCTGAACCCGGAACAAAGACACCCCCTTCCTTCAGCGCGGCGCGCACAAACTGCACGTCCTTCCTCCATTTCGACGTTTCGATCTTCATGAATGCGTAGAACGCGCCTTTGGGTACCGGGAAGGAGAGCGGCAGTTTCCTGGCCATCCTCACGAAGGTGTCCCTTCGTTCGATGAGCTTCGCCTTCATGTCCGCGATGTACGCCGGGAACGACGGATGCACCATTGCCGCGGCAGCGGCCTTCTGATACTCCCAGTTCACGGAGAGGCGCTGGTTGCAGAGCAGGAAGAAAGCGTTCTTGACCTCTGACCATTTATCGCCGTGGAACGTCACCCAGCCCAGCCGGGCGCCGGTATAGCTGAAGTCCTTCGAGAGCGAACTGCCGTACATGAACGGTATCTTGTCCCGCGCCACCTTCCTGAAGTCCACCTGTTTGCCTTCCAGTATGAGCTGGTCGTAGGAACCGTCGTAAAATATGGGGACATCGTACTCGGCGCAGAGCTTCACCACCTCAGACAGGTTCTTCTCCGAATAGACCGAGCCCAGAGGGTTGTTGGGGTTGATGATCACCATCGCCTTGGCGCCCTCGATCTTCTTCGCCAGGTTGGCTACGTCTATCTGTCCTTCCTCATCGTGCCGGTAAAATACACTTTCGCCCTCGAACTGCTTCGCCTTGCTCAGGTAGAGCGGATATACCGGGTTCGGAAGAAGCACCTTCTCCCCGAACCCGATGAACGAATGGAAGAAGAAGTCTATGCCCTCGGTAAGGCCGGCAACGGCAAACACATCCTCGGGCCTGCACTTCTCGATCTTTGCCACGGTCTTTCTGAACTCCTCGTCGCCCTCGGAGGGGGCATACCCTTTCCAGTTCTCGTCGAGCGCGCTCTTCACCCGGTCAGCGATCACCTTGAAGGGCTCGAAGCCGTACTGGGGCGGATCTCCGATGTTGAGGTAGATCATCTTCTTGCCCTTCGCCTCCTCGCGCTTCGCCTCCATTACAATGTCCCGTATGGGATAGCTTACGACGTTCATCCGCT
Organism: Nitrospirota bacterium; assembly: GCA_012026685.1. GTDB lineage: Bacteria > Nitrospirota > Thermodesulfovibrionia > Thermodesulfovibrionales > UBA6898 > UBA6898. The sequence goes on along the minus strand of VEOY01000077.1, from coordinate 16,189 downwards.
CCGTGGGCCGATAAGGCAACTGCCGTTTCAGGTGTAACATATCTTCATCCTTTGCATGCTATGGCTTCACCCTCCGCGTGTCACGCGGGGATGTCATGGCCACTTGAATTGTGAGATTATTCATTATGAAGAATAACATGTTGAAGATCAGATTGACCAGAGAAGCGGGCTTTCTCCTGCCGGAGTATTGTCCATGCAGCACCGGAAACCATTACACCTGCACCGGCCTGATTGTCCCTTCGCAACATTTCCGATATAATTTGACTATAGAAGCATTCTATTACAACGAAGGATAATGCTCGTTATGGGACATGCTGTTGGAAAAGATATCTACAGAGGCCTCGGCGTAAAGATAGATGGTCTGTCGTTTCACGCGCCCTGGAATGAGACCTTCCACGCTCTTTTAGAGGAACTCTATGCCCCTGAAGAAGCGGATCTTGTCGTACGGATGCCGTTCACGCTCACATCCTTTGACCGCCTGAGATCCATAACGGGATACACCGAGGCACAGCTCCGCAATCTGCTGGAGCGTCTCTGCTCCAAGGGACTGGTCATGGACCTGTGGCTGTCCGATTCCTTCCACTATATGCCCTCCCCTTTTGTGATCGGAATATTCGAACTGACCATGATGAGGACCGCCCCGGACCAGGACTGGAAAAAGATCAGCAGGCTTTTTCATGACTATATGATCACGCAGAGGGATTTCATCGCGGCGAACTATGCCCGCGGGGAGAAGATCGGACTGATGAGGACCATTCCGCACGAAGACATGATCGATCAGGAAAACTATGTCGAGATCCTCGATTATGAGCAAGCCTCGGCCATCATAGGGGAGCAGAACACTCTGGCTGTCGGCACCTGCTCCTGCAGGCATACGGCCACGCACACCGGCACAAAGACCTGCAATGTCCCCCTCGATACCTGCTCATCATTCGGCTTTGCCGCGGAATTCCTCATACGGCGCGGCTTCGCGAAAAGGGTGTCGAGGTCTGAAATGCTTGATAATGTCGCGAGGTCAAAAGAACTCGGTCTGGTGCTCAACATAGATAATGTCCGGCGGAACCCCTCCTACCTCTGCCACTGCTGCAGCGATTGCTGCCATCTCCTCGTCGGCATGAAAAAATGGGGATATACCAATATCGTCATCACATCTCACTTCCTTCCGGAAACGGACCGTGAAAAATGCAGGGGATGCGGCCTGTGCGCCCGGGCCTGCCCCATAGATGCCAGGACCTTGGTTGCGGACGATGCCGGACCAGGGAAAAAGAAGAGGCCGGTTACCGATGCAGCGATATGCCTGGGCTGCGGCGTTTGCGCGCTGAAATGCAGGAGCGGAGCATTGGTCCTCGTGCGCGGGAAAAAGCGGATCATTACGCCCGAGACGACATTTGAGCGGATTATGCTTCAGTGCCTTGAACGGGGGACGGTCCAGAACCAGCTCTTTGACAACCCCCGGAGCGGGACGCACAAATTCATGAGAGGCTTTGTCGGAGGATTTTTGCGCCTTTCCCCGGTGAAGCGGGCTTTGATGAGCGACGCGCTGCGCTCGACGTTCCTGTCTGCAATGAAGAAAGGCGCCTCAGCCCAGGGCAGGGGCTGGATGACCGGGATCTGATCCAGCATGCACAGCACGGGTGCGTCCTGCCGGTGCGATGACAATACACCAGCGGTCTCAGCCGTTCATTCTGCCGGCCTTCCCGAAAAATACTTCTTCAATTCAGCAAGGATATCTTCCTTCAGCTTTTCCAGCTCTTTTCTGAACGCATCGCTGGCCATCACTCTTCTGGACAATGCTTCGAACCTCGCTGAGACTGCGTCGCGCAGAAGCTCACCATTCTGTTCCGTCTGCCGGCCGATCGCTTCCTGGGTGTTGACCGTAGCCTCGATAAGCCGCTCAAGCTGCTCGTTGCCGACGGACAATCTTTGATCTATCGCGGAAAGGAAGAGGACCACCTGGTCGAGCCTGTCTGCAGAGAGCCTGGCCGAGACCGCGGTGAGCTGAGCGACATCCACGATCGGCCCCTCGCAGATGCCGGGTTTGCCTGCCTCTGTGGACGGCAGCCATCTGCCGAGACAGATCGCGGAGGTACCTCCTCCGCCTCTTATAACCGTATATCCATCGATTTCCTGAATTTGGGACCGGGCCGATGACGCGGCAAGGAAGATTACGGCGAACCAGACAGCGACAACATAGACGGATCTCTTCATGGCACCTCCTGTAAAGCGGCGGTCAGATGCTCTGTTTTATCATCTCCTCCTGCCTATTTATAGCACAGAACAGGGGGCGTGTCATCATCCGTCGAACGTCCCCGGCTGCGCTGGGATGCAGCGGCAGAAAGCAGGACCAGGCCGCTTTCCGGACAGGACCAGGAACAGGGCTCCCGGTCCGCTGTCATTGCGTCATGGCAAGACAAAACATGTTCAGGGCCGTCTCAGGGTTGTCGTCGACGCTGTCAATGAGAAGGGCCGTAAAGCGTTTACTCTCCTTCTTATAAGTCTCGATCATCACGTGAATGGACCGGTAAAACCATTGGAACAGATAGTAATTGGCCACCATGAGCAGAGCGATCATAATGTACCCGGCTGTGAAGATCTTGAGCCCGAGGAGCGGCTGAACATTCAGGACCATCAACAGGAGAGACGCGCACACGATGACCATCAGCAGTTTTATGACGGATGAGAGGAACCGGTTAAGCCTGTTCATCCTTGACGCCCTCTCGAGAAGCAGAAGATCCATGGTTTTTTCCAGGAGCTCTGCGGCAAACTCCTCCGCAAGCGCGACTTCTTTTCTCCTGAGCCTGCTTTCGATGAGATTCAGGAGTCGACTGAAGTCCTCATTCATTGAGACAACCAGATTCGGCCTGCCTGCCAAAGATGTCAGTTTCATAGCGCCCTCTTTTTTTTTATTTCCATCGTAGCAACTCCCGTGCCATCGAGACTGTCTTGCAGCCATTCCGCAGCGGGCTGTCCAGCGAACATGAAAACATCTCAATTTTTAAAGAATATTTTATGAGTCCCGGCAAATCATCCGGTAGCGCGGACAATGATATGACTAAATGAATAGTGACATTTTGCGCAAATGTTATATAGAGAGTGATCATAAGTTGTCCATTACCACCCGTTTCCCCCTATAATCTCAATAGACATGAATGCCGCATTCATCTACTCTGACGATTTCGCAAAATACGACTATGGCCCGGGGCATCCGCTCAAGCCCTTCAGGCTGCAGCTCACGTACGAGCTGATAAAGGCATACGGCCTCCTGTCCCTCCCGGATGCACGTCTTGTCAAAGCGGAACCTGCGGATGAAAAGGACCTGCTCCTGTATCACGCCGGCGACTACCTCGATATGTTGAAGGCCGCAGATAGCGGTCTTGACATCCCGGGTGAAGAACGTTACGGTCTCGGCCCCGGGGACAATCCGGTCTTCAAAGGGGTCTACGAATGGTCAAGGCTCGTGACCGGGGCCTCTCTGCAGGCAGCCGAGCTCGTGGACAGCGGAGAGGTCCGGGTCGCCTTCAATATCTCGGGCGGCCTCCATCACGCGCTCGCGGCCAGCGCATCCGGGTTCTGCTACATCAACGATCCGGTGATCGCCATCTCCTCACTTCTGAAGAAAGGCAGAAGGGTGGCCTATATCGACATCGCCGCGCATCACGGCGACGGCGTGCAGGAGGCGTTCTACGGTACCGACAAGGTCTTGACGATATCGCTTCATGAATCCGGCCAATATCTTTTCCCGGGCACCGGCTTTGAAGGCGAGACAGGTGAAGGGCACGGCAAGGGGTGCTCCGTGAACATTCCCCTGCCCCCTTCCTGTGACGATGAGCTTTTCATTTATGCCTTTACGGAAGCGGTCCCGCCGCTGATCGAGAGGTTCAGGCCGGACATTGTAGTGGGTCAGCTCGGTGTGGACTCATTCCGCACAGACCCGCTCGCCCACCTGAACTATACGACGAACGGTTTTTGCGAAGTCGTCAGAACGATGAAAGAGCTTTCGCCCAAATGGATCGCCCTTGGCGGCGGGGGATATGAGATAACGAACGTCGCAAAGGCATGGACCCTCGCCTGGGCGATCATGAACAACGTCGCTTCTCCGGATAACCTGGCGGATGACCTGCCCGAAGCGTTCCTCAGACAGTATCCCCTTGAGGGCTTCAGGAGCCGGAAACTGAGAGATGAACCGTACCGGGAAGAAGGTCCCGAAAAAGTGATGATGAGAGACGAGGTGAAGAGGGTCGTTTCCAGGATCAGGAATCAGGTCTGCCCGTAGTGGTCAACCAGTCCTGATCCGTTCAGCCGCATTGTCCCGACCGGATCATGTGAGCACTCCCCGGACAATGACGTCCACCGCTTCCTCCGGAGTCAGTCCATGCGCCATAAGGGTCTCCATCTGGCGCTTGTCAACGCTGCCGATCGCTGCCTCATGGGTCACCTTTGCGAGAGGATGGGTGACGTTCACGATAGGGACAGCCCTGGCAACCGCCCTGTCCTTAACAATTTCCATGCAGTCCACGTGTCCGCGCGCACCTGCCGCATTGCCTTCGGTGATACCGGTGACCTCCGCAGTTGCGTCGTCCTCAATGGCGACCCGGGTCTTTATAAGGCCCCTCGCATTATCACCGGAGAGGACCACCTTCTCTTTTATGTTGATAGCATCACTGCCGTGGCCGAAGACCCTTGCCGTCAGCTCGGCAACTGCATTTTCTCCTGCCTCGATAGCATAATCAATATCCAGCGTCCCTACCCTTCCGTCGACCAGGGTAAATTCCGAAAAATATCTGCCATTGCTGCCGACCCGTACCACAGCTTTCGGCACGACCTCGATGCCGCCGTAGGGGCCGTGATAATGCGTTTCGGAGTATTGCATCTCAGCGCCCTCTCCTATATCCACGACCGCGTCCATGATATGCCGAACCTTTTCGGCCTTCGGAAATAAGCAATGGGCGATGAAACGGGCTGATGCATTCCTTTCGAACGTAACATCCATCCTGATCTTCTGAGTCCCCTTGTTGTGAAGGACGCCGAAACAGAGATGCACAGGGTTCTTTAACTTTACTCCCTCTTTCACGGCGACCCGCGCGCTGATCCCTGTCCTGGCCTCTTTTGCGTCGACCTCAAGCCCTTCGACACTGTTCATGCTCAGGAGTTTGTGGCCGCTTGCGGCAAGGTGTGCTATCTCATGGTTATCGAGGACAGCCCTGTCCCCGCCCGCCTCACCGAACGCCTTCATAAGATCATTCAGTTCACTCATGGCACACCTCTCCATCGCAGACAAGACATTTTCTGGATTTATAATATTCCGCAACTTCACGGGGGCTTCCAGAACAGACTATCCCGCCCCTGCAGAGCTGGGATGCCCTGTCCGCGATCAGTGCTATCTCTTCCCTGTGGGTTATCAGGAGCACGGCCGAGCCGTTCTGCTTGAACAGATTGATGACATTGATGATGTCCTGCGTCGAGAGCATGTCGATCCCGGAATCAGGCTCATCGAGGATGGCGAGCTTCGGACGCAGCGCAAGGATCGACGCGAGCTCGATGCGCTTCCGTTCCCCTCCGCTCAGGCATTTGTCGACCATCCTCCCCAGGTAGAGCTCGGGGGAAAGGCCGACCATCTCCAGATAATGAGACGGATCTGCCTCCCGGTGTTTCAGCGTGAGATATTCCCTGACCGATATCCCCTCGAACCGCACCGGCTCCTGCCAGGCCATGGCGATGCCGATGGCTGCCCTCTCATGTATCTTCAGGCCGCTGATCATCTTCCCGTCAAAGCGCATCTCGCCCGAAGCAGGCCGATACCCCTCACAGCCCATGATCAGATAGGCAAGCGTGCTTTTGCCGGTTCCGTTCGTACCGACAAGTGCGTGGATCTCTTCAGCATCCATCGAAAAAGCAAGGTCCGTGAGTATCTCTTTGTCATGGGCCCGGTATGTCAGCCCCTGTATTTCAAGAAGTGCCATCTATTCCCGTTCCCGGTAAGGTTTCATATCAAGGACAGGTGTTCCGTCCATCATGTCCAGTCCTTTGATACGGATAATACTGCCTTCAACCCCCAGGACCTCCACAACCGACATGCCGAGAGGATTGGGCCTTATGGGCGAGCAGATGCTGAAAACACCCAGATGTTCGGCGCGCTGCGGCGGCACCTGAACAAGGAAGTCCTTCGTGAAACAGGGGCTTTGGTGAAAATAAAAGAGCACAACGATGCGCTGGCCGGCCTGAATGTCCCTGAGCCCTTCCCTGAACTGTTCGTCAATGACGATCGTTCCTTCCGCATCGGAAATGGTCCAATGCCGCGGGACCCTTTCGATATCCATCCTGACGAAGCCGATAGGCGAAAATTCGATCTTCATAATGGCTGCCGTTCTTTGCCGGACTTGTCTGAAAGCGAATCAGGATCATCTGACCCACCTCGAGGAGTTTACTGCCTCTCTTACGATTATTGTATCATCTAATCGGCAACCTTCCTGACTTCTTCTCTTCTCAATGAAAAGAACCCCGCCCCGGCTCAAAGCGGGGTCTTTCCTTTGTCTGTCCTGAACTGCTACCTTCTCCAGCCGGCCCAGGCAGGGATGCCAGCGCTGTCCCTGAGGATAAGGGTGTTGTCTCCCTTTTTCACCTCGGCAGCGATAACTGCGGGCTTGCCTTCGTAGGTGATCTTCGACCCCTTCACCTCGACCTTGTCGCCTTTTTCTATCTTCGTATCAAGTCTCTCGATATACCACTCCGGACCGAGATGGATGTCTATACTCTCCTTTTCGGTCTTGACCACAAGGTGGATACCTGAATACATTCCCTTAATGGGTGTGATCTTATCAACGGTCTCAACAGTGCCTGAAACAGTTACGACCGTTGCAGAGTTGTACATCCTGTTATACGGTGATCCCATTCCCCATCCGCCGCTCCCCCGCCATCCTCCCCAGCCGGCAAAGGCTAGGGAAGATGTCAAGATCAACGAAAGAACTGCCACCACACCTATGATCTTTCTTGCCTTCATGCTTGCCTCCTTTGAAGCCGTGTTTCTAATAAAGACTGCCTTATAACTGCAATTTTAGGCTAAGATTATGAAGTTCTTGTGAAAAAACCGTAATTTTAATCTCTTGGAATGCACTGCAGGAACTGCAAATTTCTGCACGATCAAATGCGCTTCTCAGATCATTGCAGAGGTGAACGCCCGATTCACGGCACCTCCCGTTCCGATTCTATCTCGTCCGCGATCAAATCGACATCAAATGATGCAATCAGGGAAATATACTTCGTCTCGTGGCAATATCGCACCACCCTGTCGACAACATCCCTGAATTCCTCCATCATGGTCGCCAGTTCACCCATACCGTCGCAACCCTTCTGTCTCTTCCTCGCAAGCACATAAACGCACGCGTATTCACGGACCTCATCGAGTAGATGTGTAAGCCTTGGACCTCATGAATTTCGTTCAGCATTCTCCCTCCTGCCTGCCCCAGCCTTGCGGCATGCATCCTTGCAGGCGCCGCAAGACCGAACAGGCCTGATTGTTGACTTCTGTCTTAACTACATCCGCACCCCTCTCCCGCGGTGACCGCGTCTGACGGAGCGGCTGCGCTAAGGGTCAACGCGAATTTGTCCATTTTTGCCGCGGCGCCCTTCCTCACCGCCTTTCCGGTCTCAATCGCTTCTGCACATTCCTGTTCATTAGCGCCGCATTCCAGGGCCTTGTTCAGATGATACTGCAAACAAGGCTGGCAGTTTGCCGTCACGGATGCTCCGACGGCGATCAATTCCCTTGTCTTATTGCCGAGCGTCATGGTATATCACCTCCTTCCTGTCCTGTAGACGGAGAAGGGGCAGCAAAGGATACACCTATGTATTGAGAATTTTGAGAGAGGCGGGCCGCCGGTCACAAGCCAGCTCATTGCGCTCATCGCGGGAGAAATTGCAGTTTGCAGCCAGTTCCTTCCTGAGCCGTATCCTTGCGCGGTGCAACCTGATCTTCACCGTATCGAGCGAAATGCCCACAGCCCCGGCAATTTCAGCATTCGTAAAACCCTCAAACTCGCTCAGGACCAGCACAACCCGGTAATCTTCGGGCAGACCCCCGATAAAGCCGCGTATGCACGTGTTCATCTCCTTGCGGATAAGCTGCTGGTCGGGGAGCTGTTTTATCACGCCTGACCATACATTCGTGTCTTCAATGTCCATCTCATGTTCGTCGATCGATGCTCTTGTCCGGTCTGCCCGTCTGAGATCGGGACTGCGCAGCCTGTCCAGGGCGGTATTTGTCGCGATCCGGTAGATCCAGGCAGGCAGTGAGGACTCCCCCCTGAAGTCTTTCAGGCCCGCATTCACCTTCATAAAGACATCATGCGCCAGATCCTCGGCCTCACTCTCACAGACCATCCGCCCGAGGTACCTGCGGATCTTTTCATGGAAGCTGTTGTAGATATCCTGAAAATCCTGCCCGCTCATGGTATTACCTCTTCGTCATTTGTTTTCGGCAGCTGTCCTCGAGCCCTGTCCGCAACACGGCGGACATCCCCGAGGCATCACCTGCCGAGCGGATGCGTTGTGCCGCATCTGCAGGTTCCCTTCTTCTTCTCACTCAATATCCGCTCCAGGATGGATGACGCACCCCTGTTTTCCATCACATCTTTCACTATGTCCTCTTCGGTGTATCCGAAGCAGTAGCATATGAGGTTTTCTTGCGTGGTATTGCCTCTACGGTGAATGTTCACGGCAGGCCAACCCCCTTCACCCTGCAATGCCCGACAGTAAAATATTTCTTCTGAAATAACAGTGCCACATTGACCAGCCCGATAAGTACCGGCACCTCGACCAGAGGTCCGATGACGGCCGCGAAGGCCGCTCCGGAATTTATGCCGAAGACCGCCACGGCAACCGCAATGGCAAGTTCAAAGTTATTGCTCGCCGCGGTAAAGGAGAGCGTCGCGGTCTTCGGATAATCCGCGCCGATCCTTTTCCCGAGATAGAACGAAACAAGGAACATCACGACAAAATATATGAGAAGCGGGACCGCTATACGCACCACATCAAAGGGGAGCCGGACAATATAGTTGCCTTTCAGGGAGAACATGACAAGGATGGTGAAGAGCAGGAAGACGAGCGTAACCGGGCTTATCTTCGGGATGAAGACCTTTTCATACCACTCGCGATTCTTTATCCTGAGCAGGCTGAAACGCGTTATCATACCCGCGAGAAAGGGAATTCCCAGATAAATAAAGACGCTCTCCGCGATCTGGCCGATCGTTACGCTGACAACAACACCCTTAAGTCCGAACCATGCCGGAAGCACGGTTATAAAGACATAGGCATAGACCGAGAAGAAGAGGACCTGGAAGATGGAATTGAACGCAACAAGTCCCGCGGCATATTCCGCATCTCCGCAGGCCAGATCGTTCCAGACAATGACCATGGCAATACAGCGGGCAAGACCGATCATGATAAGCCCGACCATATATTCCGGGTAGCTGCGGAGAAAGATGATCGCAAGAAAGAACATGAGTATGGGGCCGATGACCCAGTTCTGGATCAGGGACAGGCCGAGCACTTTCCTGTTTCTGAAGACCTCCCCCAGCTCCTCGTACTTCACTTTCGCAAGAGGGGGGTACATCATGAGGATAAGGCCGATGGCAATAGGGATATTTGTTGTGCCTGCCTGAAAGCTGTTGATCAGTGTTTCCGTCCCCGGGATGAAATAGCCGAGGCCGACACCGAAGGCCATGGCGCCGAATATCCATAGGGTGAGATATCGGTCGAGAAAGGAAAGTCTTTTGCCTGTTTTTTCAGACATGGTCCTCACCTCTTCCCAATGAATGTATCAATTCAGTCATTTTCCTTTTAATTTCATCACTGGCCTTCCTGAATGCGCTCATGATCTCTCCTTCTGTCCCTTCAGCGCCGACAGGGTCGTCTATGGGCCAGTGTATACGCCGTATCTCAGGCGGGGTCATGGGGCAGGAAGCTTCCGCATTGCCGCAGAGCGTCACAATAATATCCACCTTTTGCAGATGGTCCCGGTCTATTCCCTTTGATCGCTGGCCCGAGATGTCTATGCCTTCCTCCGCCATAACCGCAACAGCCCACGGATGCACAACGCCCGTCGGCATGAGCCCTGCGCTGTATGCTTCCATCAGGCCCCTGCCGAGCTCCCGCGCAAACCCCTCCGCCATTTGAGAGCGGCAGGTATTGCCGGTGCAGAGAAACATCACCTGCTTCATTTGCAGCGCCCGCCGCGTCTTTTGTCGTCCAGAGGTATTACCTTGCCTCTGGACGGTTTGCCCTGAAGGAATTCCTCAAGCCTTTTCCGGTCCTCTGCCACGTCCTGTTTCGGTATCCTTTCGAAGACAGACAGAAGCAGGGACCTCCTGAAGAAATCCGAGTCTTCGATGCTGTAATGGATCCACCGCCCCTGCTTCCGGTCTTTCAGAAACCCTGCTTCCTTCAGCACATTAAGATGAAAAGACACTTTCGGCTGGACCATATCGAGCGCAGCGACGATATCGCAAACGCAGAGCTCTCCCTGCTCAAGCAGCTTCAAGATCCTGAGTCTTGTCTCCTCTGACAGTGCCTTAAATACGTTGAGCAGGTCTTCCATGAACCCTAAACCTCCGTCTGTATCAGTTCTTTCACCTTTTCAAGGCCGGGCAGCGGCTTCCCCGAATGTTTCAGCCTGCCGTTGACCACGAGCCCGGGTGTTGAGATGGTGTATCTCATGATCTCCTGAATATCGGATATCTTTTCAACCTTGGCGTCGATGCCAAGTTCCTTCACCGCCGACCTTGCCAGTTCTTCCATCTTATGGCAGTTTGCACATCCCGGACCTAACACCTTGATGTCCATAATCCATTCCTCCTATAAGATCGCATTAAATACATATCCGACGGCAGTGATCGTTACGGTCATGATACTCACAAACACCGCGAGAAGCTGCAGCTTCAGCACTTTCCTCAGTATGATCATCTCGGGAAGGGACAGCGCGGTGCCCGCCATCATGAACGCGAGGACCGTGCCGGTACTGAGGCCTTTTTCCATGAGAGCGTAGACGATCGGTATCACGCCTGCTGCGTTGGAATAGAGCGGGACGCCGAGCGCCACTGCAAGCGGCACCGCAAAGGGGTTCCCGCTGCCGGCATAACGCGCGAGAAAGTCCTGGGGCACATAGCCGTGGATGAAGCCCCCGATGCCTATGGCAAGGACAACAAACAGCCAGACCCTTTTCAGAATGTCGGCCGTGTTCCACTTCGCATGCTCAAGCCTCTCTTTGAATGTCTGCTTCATGATCTCATGGGACAAGCCGGAATGAAACTTGTAGACATATTCTTCGACCCATTTTTCGAGCTTCAGCTTCCCGATGATAAGCCCGGCGAAAACGGCCACAAGAAGTCCCGTGCCCATATAGATCGCCGCTATTTTCCAGCCGAACATGCCCCAGAGCAGCACGACAGCCACTTCGTTGACCATGGGGGACGAGATCAGAAAGGAAAAAGTAACGCCGAGGGGGACCCCTGCCTCGACAAAGCCTATGAAGAGAGGGACAGCCGAGCACGAGCAGAAGGGTGTCACGATACCCAGGAGTGCGGCAAGGATATTTCCCATAAATACTTTTTTATGGGAAAGAATGCGTCGCGTCTTTTCCGGCGGGAAATAGCTCCTGATGACCGATATTACGAAAATAATGACAGACAGGAGCAGAAAGATCTTGATCGTATCGTAGATGAAGAATTCCAGGGCAGGCCCCAGCGATGAACCACGGTCAAGACCGAGGAGGTCGAACGTCATATATGAAGCAAAGGCTTTCAGCATTTTTCCCTTACCCGCGCCTGCTTATATATAAACGTAATTTTATGAGTTAGTCAAGTGGGACAACATCTCCGGAATCTCTTTTTCTTTCCGTGGCCGCGGCGTTTGTGCGTGCAAGGTAACCAGGCGCGCGATCAAAATCGCCGGATAGAGCTGCCCGACAAGGGCCTCCTCCATTGCCAGGGTCCGCGCAATCGGATGTACCTTTGGCAATGTCGCCATATCCCGGAGTGGTAAGCGTGGTGATGCTGTAATAGTAAAAGACCGTCGTTTCGCCCATTTCAAGTCGACGCGCAAGGATTGGTGGCTTTCTTATCTATAAAGCGGCATGGTCACCGTGCTGACCGAAGTTTCTTTAAAGCCTCGCCGGCGATCTCGGCGACGGTCTTCTGCCGTACAGCATCGTTCTCGTAAAGCCAGGTCGCCCGTGTGTCTTCCAGGAATGCCTTCAGCCTGTCCTCGCTGCCGGACATGCCCAGTTCGCCCAGAGCCCATAATGTCTGGCCGACCATGCAGGCTGCGGGGGAGGCGCTGGCACGTTCGAGGTCCGGTCTTATGTCTTCAATGAGTTGCCGGTCCACCTGGCAGATCCTGCAGACCGCCCAGACACAGCCCTGGCAGCTTGATTCGTCAGCCGCGAACTTTCGCAGGAGCGCGAGGATCTTCGTCCGCATGCGGGGCATGTTCCTTGCGATCTCGCCGAGGCCTTCGGCAGCTCCCCAGCAGCTCATGGTGTCGTCGAAGGCATAGAAGATCCTGTTCCACACGCGCATCACGGCATCCGGGTCGTCATTTGCAAGGCGCCCCAGGGCAAGGGCAGCCTCGAACCGTTTCTGCATGTCGACGCCATACAGACCGGCGACTATGGCCTTTATGAGGCTGCGCGGCGTGCCGCCCCTTGTGTTTGCCATACCCTCATCCTACCACTCTTGGGCAAGACGGCCAATGCTGTCCTCATCTCTGGAGATCAAGAACCGGACAATGACGCGTCACGGCACCCGCTGACGGTTCCATGCGGATCAGACACCGGCCGTCCAAAAATCGATTGCATAGCAGCTTAAAGACTGCTACGATTTTTTTAGAGAAACAGATAGCGATCAAGAGGTGGAACTTGCCGACAGAGCCGGGAAAAACTCTTCATGGCAGCTCATAACCGGCACAATACTGGCTGCTGCCCTTTTCCTTCCGAACTCCACGGTGATCCGAAGGACCCCGCAAGAGTGGTCGGCTGGCAGGAATATGTCGCGAGCAGAAGCGAAGATATCGCACTTCTCGAAGAGGCCATCTTCGACCTTGCCCATTTCATTGCCGCTCTTTCAGCAACTGACGGCGCTGTGGTCATGACAAAGCGTCAGGACCTCCTCGGCTTCGGCGGAGTGATCTCAGGGAAGATGAATGAGGGGGAAATGATAACCCATGCGCTCGATCTGGAAGGCCGGCTCACACGAAAGGAGCACATAGAGGTCGGCACCCGGCACCGTGCCGCCTATCGCCTGTGCCACGCATTGCATGCTACCCTTGCGATCGTCATCTCTCAGGACGGGAAAGCACGGTTCGTAAAGTGGCACAGGGGCTCCGTCACATACCGGGACCTGGCGCCGATAGGCGCGCCGGGCTCCTGAACTGTTGAAAACGTCAGCACAGCATTGATGCCGCTCGGAAGCGCTGGCCCAAAGCAGCATTTTCGTGGTGACAAGCAGCCACTCCGGGATAGCAGGAGGGACACATGACGAAGGACCACAAGAAGATCATCACTATCTCGAGGCAGATGGCGAGCGGCGGCGCGTATATCGGCCGTCTTGCTGCAAAAAAGCTCGGCTGCACATATATTGAGCGTGAAGTGCTTCATGCCGCGGCGCTGGACCTCGGTGTCAACATCAGGGACATCTCCGGCCAGGACGAAAAGAAGAGCGGGTTTCTGGAAAGCATGATGAAGAGTTTTGCATATGGCGCCCCTGATGCGGTTTATTTGCCTTCCCGGCGGCCGGTGTATGATGAGGATCTGTTCGAGGCCGAACGCCGCGTCATCCTTCAGATCGCCGACAGTCACGATGCCGTGATCGTGGGCCATGCAGGTTTCAGCGTGCTGCGCGGACGACCATCGGTATTTCACGTATTTATACATGCACCGAAGGAGTTCCGGGTCGCCCGCCTCAGGAATTTTCATGCTCTTTCGGCAGAACAGGCTCTCGCGGAAATAGACGAGTCAGACCATCAACGGGCGAAATATCTCAAGACCATGACGGACAGGGATTGGCATGATGCCAAAAATTACCATCTCTGCCTGGACAGCCAGGCAACGGGTTTTGAAACGGCGGCGAACACGATCGTCGCGCTTGCGGACCATATGAAGCCGCGGATAGAGACGCTCTGAGCGGACAGGAAAATAAAAAGGCCGTGTATGATACCCGGCCTTCTTCTATCTGGCTCCCAGGGAGGGACGCTCCGCAAAACTTTTTTCCCTATATTTTTCAGTTTGTTATGGTCCCGATGCAGGCAACAAACCCCAAAACCGGGTATTTTCTGATGCGCTGAGCGGCGACCCGGCGCTAATGTATCACCCGTATCGTATCCACACCTTCAAAGGTCGTCGACCCGACTGTGCCCGTGACAGTCACCTTGATCTTATCTCCTGCAGGCAGGAGGTTGATCACCGCATTCCGCTCGAACTTCACCATCAGGTCAGGTATGCCGTCATGGTCATAATCCCCGATAGCATACGGCCATGCCTCTGCGGGTATGAAACCGTTCAGTCTCAGGAACGAGATGTTTATATTGGCAACGTTATATCCTGCGGGCAGCTCGATATAAACCGTCACCCAGTTGCCCTTGCTCTTTTGGTCCAGGGTGTTGGGGTCAAAGTCGATCGTCGCAGTTATATTCTGCGACGACAGATGAATAGAAAAAGTCGCCATATCCATCCATGCGCCATAGCGGTCCCCGTCATATGCCCGCGCGCGCCACTGATAGGTCGTGTTGTCCGAAAGCGATGAAGTAACAGCGTACGACGTGACACCCGAAATGTTTTGGGGAATCCCGTTTGTGCTCTTCACCAGCACCCCTTCTGTATATATCTCGAAGTCATAGGTCAGGACATCGCTATCCGGGTCTGTGGCGTTATTGATGGCAAGCACAGGGGTCAGGGTACTGAGACTGGACCCCATGGCCGGGCTGTTGAGGGTCGGTGCGGTTGGCGCGTCATTGGCAGTATTGACCATAAATGATGCAGGAGCCATCCATGGACCATAGAGCTGACCGTCAAATGCCCTCGCCCTCCAGTAGTAGGTGCTGTTTTCGGTCAGGCTGCCGGTTACTACCCAGGAAGTGATCAGGGCAGTCTCCTGAATGCCTGATGCGCTGCCTACGAGGCTGGTCAGCGATGCGTCAGCATATATCTCGAATTCATAGGTGAGGATATCGTTATCGATATCCGTCGCATTATGAACAGAAAGCGCAGGGCTGAAGCTGTTTACCCCTGAGCCGTTTGACGGGTTTGCGAGCACCGGCGCGGTCGGTGCATCATTTCGGGTATTGACAAAGAACCTGACCGTCTCTGACAGGGGACTGTCTGCCTGGCCGTCGTTGGCCCTTACCCGCGTGTAGTACCAGGTGTTGTCCCTGAGACCCGGTGCGAGCCACGGGGTTGTGCCTGATCCCTGCGGAAGACTGCCGGAGATTAATCTGTCAGGCGAATCAAAGGCCGGCGTCGTATCAGCTTCAAACAGATAGGTGAGCACCGATGAATCAGGGTCAGTGCTGTTGAGGGCC
The DNA here is from genome assembly GCA_012026685.1 of Nitrospirota bacterium. Lineage (GTDB taxonomy): Bacteria > Nitrospirota > Thermodesulfovibrionia > Thermodesulfovibrionales > UBA6898 > UBA6898. Next base: position 625 of record VEOY01000077.1, on the reverse strand, counting down.
GTGATCAGCACGTCAGTCGAGGCAACTGCAGTGCCGTCCGCAGGCTCGATGATCACCGGGGCAGAGGGGGCCTCATTTGTGGTATTGACGAAGAAGCTTGCTACCGACATCCACGGACCTGTTATGAGCCAGTCATCTGCCTGGGCAGTCCAGTAGTACCAAGTGTTTTCCTGGAGGGGCACAGGCACCTGCCAGGAGGTAGTCCCGGTGCCTTCGAATACGCCCACCTGTGAGGCAACGACAGTGGTAAAACCAGGGTCTGATGCAACCACAAAGTTATAGGTAAGGTTTATGCTGTCCGGGTCTGTTGCGTTATTGACCGCAAGGAGCGGTGTTGTTGTATCCACAGAGGCAGCCTCAGAGGGTGCTGACAGGCTCGGGGCACCCGGTGCTTCGTTGGTGACATTCACCCGAAATGCAGCAGGCGACATCCATTCACCGTACAGGAGGCCGTCAAATGCCCGAGCACGCCAGAAGTACCACGCATTTTCCTGAAGGGAGGCCGGCTCCTGCCAGGTCGTTATGGCAGTGCCTTCGTCCATGAGCCCTGATGTAGCAATAAGGATTGTCAGGTTGGCATCCGAATAGAGTTCGAATTCATACCTCAGTCTGTCGTCATTGGGGT